>CAZRSL010000092.1:0-9113 GCA_964602785.1 uncultured Prevotella sp. | reverse complement strand
GCCGTTGAAGGGCTCCACGGTGGTGGGGAAGTTGGGGGTCTCGGCCTTCAGCGAAATCACGCTCTCTATGTCGCTCACGCGGAAGTAGTCGCTCGTGGTCTGGTCCTTGGGCGCGAACTGCTCCACCACGGGGCCTTGGGCGAAGGCCACATTGTCCTTGTAGGCTGACAGGATGCGTCCCGGATGCTCGCGGGTGGTCTTCTTGATCAGGTTGAACAGGCTCGACTCCATCTTCTTGCCGTCAATCACGAAGTCGCCGCCGAAAATCTTGTGGCGGCAGTGCTCCGAGTTGATCTGGGCGAAGCCGAAAATCTCGGAGTCGGTGAGTGGGCGGCCGTTCTGCTTCTCTATCTCGTGCAGGTATTCTATCTCGTCGGGCGAGAGGGCCAAGCCCTCCTGCTCGTTGTATTTCTCCAAGTCGTCGACATACTTGATGGGCTCCGGCTTGCGGCCCGAGGTGAACACGTCCTGCCCCACCCCGTCGTACATGCGCTGCAGCATCGGGTCGTGGTCGGCGTCCTTCGAGCCGACGGGGAAGTACTCCTCTATTCGGCTGATGCCGTGCAAGTTCATGTTCTGGGTTATTTCCACCGCGTTGGTGCTCCACGGCGTAACCATCTCGCGGCGCGGGCCTACGAAGAAGCCGTCCAAGTGGTCGTCAGTGAGGCGCTGGGCCTCGCCGAAAAGCCAACACAGTTCATGGGTCTCGCTGTCGGTGAGCTGGTGGTCGACGTCGACCGCCACCACCGTCTCTGCCGGAGTTCTGAAGAATACAATCATATTGCTGATGTTGTTAAAGTGTTTTTCCTCTCTGTTGTTTTAAAACGTTGCAAAGTTACTGTTTTTCCACGACAATAAGCGACGATTGGCCGAAATTCAGAAAGGAAAAATAAGGAAAGCTGTGAAACGGCGGCTCCGCGACCGTCTTGAAGGGCCTGTTTCGCGACCCGAAAGAGCCCCTTTTGCAATCGTGCCTCAGCTGTTCCACTTTTCTGTCTCAGCTGTTTCACTAATCTACCTCAGCTGAGGCAGTAAAGTGGAACAGCTGAGGCACATTTGCCAGAGTGGCACTTTCGGGGCAAGAATTATGATGCCTCACGCTTCGAACAGGTCGTCCATGGTGGCCTGGCTTTGCACCATGCCCGACTGCGGATTAGCGGTAAGGCCAAAAGTTGTAACAAAAGTGATGTGGAGAGCCTTGTGGGTGCCAGTGGACTGGCGGAACAACTCGCGCCGCTCTATAACATGGCGCATATATTCAGGAGACAGCTCGTATGACTGCATGGCAAACTTCATCTCACACAGGTTGATTGTCTGGTCGCGGCGGTCGATGACCAAATCAATCTGAGCCCCAGGCTGACGTGTTCCGTCGGGCAGGGTCGTTGGCGGAACACTCCATGCACACACATTAGACAGCACCCCGGATATGCCAAGCGCTTTCTTGATTTGCTTGATATGGTGCAGACACACTTGCTCGAAAGCATAGCCTGTCCAAGCCCTTCGGCTCGGCGAGTCCACAGAGTCGAGCCAAAAGTTCTCATCGATTCCGTTGGCATTGCGCACATAACGCAAGTAGAATAGTGAGAACAGATCGGTGAGCTGGTAGACCACATCGCGCTGCTTCTTGCCAAAGGAACTGTAACGCCGCACGAAATCACAGTTGCACAAGTCGTCAAGCACCTGTGAGAAATTGCCATTGTTGCTGACTCGCGTTTCGTCGAGCAGCTCCTGCCTTGTCATTCCTTTGCCTTTTTTAGAGAGTGCCTCCACAACTCTCCTATAGAGGTTGCTGTCGCGGAACAGAGAACGGAACAGGAAGTCAAACTCGCGCCGCAACTCGCCGTTCTCTGAGAAGAACAACCGGTCAATGTTTTGCGAAAGGCTAAGGTCGGGTCTTAGCATATTGAGATAGTAGGGGGTTCCACCAAGTATCATGTAGCATTCCAATGTCTGATAGCGACTGAAAACTATATGGTTCTCGCGAAGCAATGCCTCGGTCTCCCCCAACGTGAATGGGGCGAGATAGATGCTGTGGGTGATGCGGTTGTGCAGGCCACCCTTGTCGCCAAGCAACTTGTTTATCATCCAAGATGTGGCCGACCCGCAAACCACAAGGACGATGTTCTGGTCGGACGCCCACTGATTCCAGAACAACTCTATGGCACTGATGAAATGGGAGCGGGGCGTGTCGAACCATGGCAACTCGTCGATGAAAACAACTTTCCGTCTGTCGCCCAAAGTAGTCAAATAGTCGCGCAACTGAAAGAAAGCCTCAAGCCATGACTTTGGCTGTGGCCGTTTGACGCCAGAATAGCTCTGAAGCGTCATCTTAAAGTTGAACAGTTGCTCGCGCCTGTCTGCCTGATAAGCACCCGTTATGTAGAAATCGAACTTCTCCTTGAAGAACTGTTTCACCAAAAACGTTTTTCCTATACGCCTGCGCCCATATACTGCCACAAATTCTGGCCTGCCCGAATCCACGCACGCTTTCAGTTGTCGCTGTTCATCTATGCGCCCTATTATTTTCTGTAACATGACATGCTTATTTTGCGGCAAATTTACAAATAATATCTCTTTCCACCAAGCAAAAAGTGCCTGAACCATGTCGCTAAGTCGATTTTTCAACCACTTAGCGACATGGTTCAGGCACTTTTTGTGAAGAGAAAGGGGCTATCCCAAACTGAATTGGAACTGCCCCCGGGCGTTATCTCTTAATTTTTGATGGTCATTTGCTGCTGTCTTCCGGAGCCTTGTCAATCAGGTCCATGAACTGGTCGAGCTTCGGGGTGATGATGATCTGGGTACGGCGGTTGCGCTGCTTGCCCAGCTCGGTGTCGTTGCTGACCAGCGGGTTGTACTCGCCACGGCCACCGGCGGTGAGACGCTTCGGGTTGACGCCGAAGTGATCCTGCAGATACTGCACGACCGACGAGGCACGCAGAGCCGAGAGATCCCAGTTGTTGCGAATGTTCTTCATGGCCGGGCTGGCGGTGTTGACAGGCACGTTGTCGGTGTTGCCCTCGATGAGCACGTCGTAATCCTTGTAGTCGGTGATGATCTTGGCAATCTTGCTCAGCGTCTGCTCGGCACGGTCGTTGATCTCGTAGGATCCGCTCTTGTAGAGCATGTTGTCGGCCAGCGAGATGTAGACCACGCCCTTCAGCACCTGGACGTCGACTTCCTTCATCTCCTCCTTGGAGAGCGAGCGGGTCAGGTTGTTGGTGAGCACCATGTTGAGCGAGTCGCTCTTGCTCTTCACCTCGACGAGGTGGCGAATGTACTGGTTCGACTCGTTGATCTGGTCGACCAGCTTCGAGATGTTGATGTTGTTGGAGTTGGTGTTGGTCAAGCTCTTGTCGAGCGCGCCCTGCAAGTCGGAGTTCGACTTCTTGAGCTGCGCCACTTGGTCGTTGAGGCTTGCGATGGTGGCCTGGTTGGCCGCCAGGTTCTCCTTGGCCGACTGGTAGTCGGTGGTCAGTTGTTTATTTTCGGCCTGGCAGTTCTCGAGTTCTTTCTTGCTGGCGCAACTCGACACCAGCATGGCGGCGGCTGCCAGCGACAGGAATAAAATCTTCTTTGTCATAGCTTTATTGTGTTTATTGGTTATTATTTCCGTTTATTTACCTGCAATTCTTGTGCAAAGGTATGAATATGACGGAATAGAAACCGATTTGTCTGAAATGTTTAACTTAATTTAAGCGCACGGCTCACAGAATATCAGCATTTTAACCAATATTTTAGAGGAGGGTAAAATAAAGGAGTGGAGGAGTAAGGAGGCGTCAGTCCTTGTGGTCGGGATAGATGATCTTGTTGGCTCCGCTGGTCAGGTTGAGGGCCTCAGGGTGCTCGCGCACGAAGCTTTCGATGTGGCGTATGCGCTTCTCCTCGAATATCTCGTCGACCGCTATCAGGATGCCGGTCTCCTCCACGTCGCCGAAGCCGTAGTTGATGGCGGTGCCGAAGAGCTTCATCGTGGGGCTGAGGTTCATGTAGGCGTTAATGAGCGGCGGTATGTTGTAGCCCATCTCGCGTATCTCCCGGTTCAGTATGCGGTAGTCCTCCTTGAAGTCGCTGCCGGTGAAGATGGCGGCAAGCTCTGGCTCTGGTGTCTCTATGCGCAGCGGCTTTATCGGAGTGATAAGGTTGTCCTTGTCGTCGAAGTATTTCTTTAGGAAAAAGAGTATCATGTCGCGGCCCTTGCGTATGTAGCTGGGGTACATGGTCATCTTGCCGAAGAAGTACTTGCAGCGCGGATTGATCACGGTGAGCGCTCCGAGACCGTCCCACAGGTTGTCGAGGGCGAAGATGGAGCGCGGGTGCTTGCGCACGTTCTGGTACTCCAGGCTGACAAACGAGCGGCCCAGCTCCACGGTGTAAGGCGCATAGTCGCGCATGAACTTGTCGGAGAAGTGGAACATGTGGCTCGTGGCGAGTATGGGCTGGCCGTTGGCGTCGATCTTCCAGTCGTCGCCGAAGAGGTAGCGGTATCCGCCGATTATCTCCTGGTCGTCGGGGTTCCACACTATCAGCTGGCGGCACCCGTCGTCCATGGTGTCGAACTCGTCGATGTCGCAGGCCTTGCCCGTGCCACCGCCCGCTGTGCGGAACGCCTCCTCGCGCAGCCGGCCTATCTCGCGCATCACGTTGGGAGCGTTCTGGGCCGTTACCACGTATATCTGGTTGTGGCTCTTGTTGGTGGAGCGGAGCTGGCGGTCGGGTGTGAGTTCCTCTATAAGCAGTTGCTTGTCGACGGGTTGTATTATTGCCTCTTCCATTGGTTTCTTGTTCTCGATTCTTATGTTTCTAAATGTGCATTGTCTTAAAGCTCGTAGACCTTGTCCTCCACCCACAGAGCCCACTCCTTGGCCGTGCGGCTGCGGTCGAAGGTCTGATAGGGTATCGGCTTGCCTATCTTCACGGTGAACTTCTTGCCCACGTTGCGGTACATCTCGTCGACAAGGAACAGCATGGCTATGTTCACTTTCAGCCCCAACCGCTTCTGCCATCGGGCTATGCGGTAGAAGCGCTCGCTGTTGCGCCCGCTGAAGAATATCGGCACCACGTCGCGCTTGGTTTCCACGCTCTTGGTGATGAAGGTCTTTTTCCATGGCAGGTCGTGGATCACACCATGGTTCTCGCGCGAGTTGAGGCCGGCGGGAAACATGATGACGTGGTTCTGCCCCTGAAACGCCGACTCCACCATGGCGGGGAAGTTGCGGCTCTGGTGGCCAGTCTTGTTGATGCCCACCGACACCGGCTTCAGCCCCGGCAGGTTGAGCAGCAGGTCGTTGACGAGGTAGCGGAACTGCCCGTCGTAGTGGCGGCCGATGATGGCGCCGAGCGTTACGCCGTCCTGCCCGCCGAGGGGATGGTTGGACACAAAGGTGTAGAAGCGGCCGTTGTCCTTGGGCGGCAGGTTCTCCACGCCCTCTATCGTCAGGTCCATCTTCAGATAGCGCACGCACTCCACGAGCCACTCCGTGCCCGTCTTGTCGCGCTGCTCCCACAGGAACTTGTTGACCTCGTCCTCGTGGATTATCTTCTTCAGCCATCTGACGGCAAACCGCGGCACATAGCGGGCTTTGCTGCCCATTTTCTGCCTCAGCACTTTGTCGATGTCGATTGTCTTTTCGTAGCTTTCTGCCATTATGTAGTCAAAGCGATTCTCTCTTACAACGTGCAAAAATACAACTTAATTTTGGATTATTGTGAACTTTTTGCGCTTTTTTTATGTTTAGTCTAACATACTTAGGCAAAAAGCACGGTCTGGCTTGGGCTGCCCACATTTGTTCAACCTGCCCTATCAGAGCACCATATATTCACTCCAAGACCGAAAACGCACTGAATTGAGTGCGTTTTTCGGCAATTTTCGCACTGAGTTGAGTGCGATTTCAGCAAAAAGTGCTATCTTTGCAGCATAATTCACATTAAAGGCAACACAATGGAAAAGCTACAAGCCACTTTCGACAAGCTACTTAGGGAGACGACATCCATTTTCCACCGCTACATGTACGACCTCATCGACTGGGATGCCCGGATGGTGGGATTGCTCGGCCCACGCGGTGTGGGAAAGACTACCATGGTGCTGCAACACATACGTGAACGTCTGCCACGCCAGAAGACGCTCTATGTTGTGGCAGAGGACTTGTATTTTGCCTCTCACACGCTCGTCGACCTTGCCGACGCCTTTGCACGCAATGGCGGCAAATACCTCTTTATAGACGAAGTTCACAAATATCCAGGATGGTCGCGCGAGCTGAAGCTTATCTATGACTACCACTCTGAGTTGCACGTGTTCTTCACCGGCTCTTCTGTCCTGGACATATCGCAAGGCGTGTCCGACCTGAGCCGCAGGGTGCTCACCTACAATATGCAGGGATTATCTTACCGCGAATACCTGCAACTGTTTCACAACATCAAGCTTCCAACATATTCAATGAAACAGATACTCTCGCAAGAGGTGTCGCTTCCACCAGGCTTTTTGCCTTTGGAACATTTCGGGGACTATCTTCAGCACGGCTACTACCCATTCAGCGACAACAATTTTGAGCAATACATGGCGCAAGTGGTGAACACAACACTCGAAGTCGACATCCCGCAATATGCCAGCCTTTCTATAGCCACAACCCGAAAGCTGAAACGCCTGTTGGCCATCATTGCGAAAAGTGCGCCATTCAAGCCTAACTTCACGCAGATAGGCGGCCAGCTTGAGGTGTCCCGCAACAATGTGGCCGACCTGTGCGCCTGGATAGAGAAGGCAGGTCTGATCAGCCAGTTGCGCACAAGCACAGGTGGCATACAAGGATTGGGGAAAGTGGAGAAAGTGTACCTCGACAATCCCAACCTTGTTTATGTCTTGGCCGACCAGAATGTGGACATAGGAACTGTTCGTGAGACTTTCTTCTTCAACCAGCTGCGGTGCCAATACGATGTAACGGCCTCGCCAGTTTCCGACTTTCTAATCGACGGCACCCACACCTTTGAGGTGGGTGGGAAGAAGAAAGGGCAGCGGCAAATCAAGGATGTTGACGGGGCTTTCGTTGTGAAAGACGACATCGAGACTGGCTATGGCAACATAATACCCCTATGGCAATTCGGCCTGACATACTGACGCCGACATCAGGCCATCGCCATCACTCGTGTATGTCGACCACGGCGCGTCCGCTGGGCTCGTTCATGCCCCGGAAACTCTCGTCCCACGCCAAGGCCTCGGCCGTGGAGCACGCCACACTGGGCACGCTGGGCACCGAGCTCGCGGCACTGTCAGACGGGAAGTGCTCGGCAAAGATTGTGCGATAGAAATATTCCTCCTTGTTGCGCGGCGGATTGATGGGGAACCGCTCGGCGGCACGGGCCATGTCGACGTCGCTGACGGCTGAGGCCGTGATCTGGCGCAGCGTGTCGATCCACGAATAGCCCACGCCGTCGCTGAACTGCTCCTTCTGCCGCCAAGCCACCTGCTCGGGCAGCAAGTCCTGGAAGGCGTCGCGCACAATCTTTTTCTCTATCGTCCGCCCGGGGCACATCTTGTATTCGGGGTTCATGCCCATGGCCACGTCGAGAAATTCCTTGTCGAGGAATGGCACGCGCCCCTCCACTCCCCACGCCGAGAGGCTCTTGTTGGCACGGAGACAGTCGTAGAGGTGCAGCTTCTGCAACTTGCGCACCGTCTCCTCGTGGAAGGCGCGGGCCGACGGGGCTTTGTGGAAGTAGAGGTAACCACCGAAAAGCTCGTCGGCTCCCTCGCCCGAAAGCACCATCTTGATGCCCATCGACTTGATGACACGCGCCAGCAGATACATTGGGGTCGACGCGCGAACAGTGGTAACGTCGTAGGTCTCGATGAAATATATCACGTCGCGCAACGCATCGAGGCCTTCCTGCAGCGTGTAGTTGATCTCGTGGTGGACGGTGCCGATGTGGTCGGCCACAAGGCGGGCCTTGGCAAGGTCGGGAGCGCCCTTCAGTCCCACAGCGAACGAATGGAGCTGCGGCCACCAGGCGGGACTCTTGCCGCCAGTCTCAATGCGGCGCGCGCTGAACTTGCTCGCCACGGCCGAGATGACCGACGAGTCGAGGCCGCCACTGAGCAGCACGCCGTAGGGAACGTCGCTCATCAGCTGGCGGCGCACCGCGTCGACGAGCGACCGGCGCACCCTCTGCACCTCCTCGTCGTAGCTTCTTTCGCCGCCATCGGGCACTGTGTCCATCCAACTGCGGTGATAGTAGCGTGTCAGCCGTGGGCTTCGGCTCCAGTAGTAATGGCCTGGCAGGAAAGGCTCATAGCTCTCGCATTGCCCCTCAAGTGCTTTAAGCTCGCTGGCCACATAGACGCGGCCCTCACTGTCGCGGCCAATGTAGAGCGGGATTACGCCGATGGGGTCGCGGGCTATGAGATAGGCGTCGCGGTCGGCGTCGTAGAGGGCGAAGGCGAATATGCCGCTCAGCCGCTCGAGCATCGCGCTGACAAGCCGGTGCTGGTCCTCGGCGTTGGTGGTGGAATAGAGCCGCGGCGCCATCTCGCGGTAGAGGGCGAGTATCACCTCGCAGTCGCTGCCAGTCTGGAAGTCGTAGCCCCCGGCAAACTCACGTCTGATGTCCAGATGATTGTAAATCTCGCCATTCACGGCCAGCACCTGCTTCTTGTCGGGCGAGAACAGCGGCTGCCGCCCGCTCTCCGGGTCGACTATGCTGAGCCTCTCGTGGGCGAGGATGGCCGAGCCTCCCGTGTAGATGCCGCTCCAATCGGGGCCGCGGTGGCGTATTTTCTGGCTCATCGACAGGGCTTTCTGCCTAAGTTCGGGCGTCTGCTGCTTGATATTGAAAATTGATACTATTCCACACATAATCCAATTCGTTTTGTCGCACAGCCATACAGCTATGCGAGATAATTGCTGCAAATTTCCCATTTTCCCGTGAATTATGCAAGTAAAATGCGATATTTTATAGCAAAAAGACGCAATTATTTCCATCTAAGCGACTTTTTGGCATAAAACAGGCCATAATCATAGCCTTATACGAATAATATGATTATCCGCAATTGGCAGAAAAGCATCGCGAGAGGCTTAAGTGTCAATAACCCCACACTAAGCAACGCGCAGTGTGGGGTTAGG
>CAZRSL010000091.1:0-9341 GCA_964602785.1 uncultured Prevotella sp. | reverse complement strand
GCCGGACAGCACGGTGTGGCCACGGCCACGGTGTGCGCGCTGATGGACATGGAGTGCGAGGTGTTCATGGGCAAGACCGACGTGGAGCGGCAGCACACCAACGTGGAGCGAATGAGGATGCTCGGAGCCAAGGTGCACCCCGTAACCACCGGCAACATGACGCTGAGCGACGCCTGCTCGGCGGCCATCCGCGACTGGTGCTGCCACCCCGAGGACACGTTCTACATCGTCGGCTCCACCATGGGGCCGCACCCCTACCCCGACATCGTGGCCAAGATGCAGAGCGTGATTTCAGAGGAGATAAAGTGGCAATTGCAAGAGAAGATAGGGCGCGACTGGCCCGACTATCTCGTGGCCTGCGTGGGTGGGGGCAGCAACGCCGCCGGCACCATCTACCACTACATCGACGATGACCGCGTGAAGATAGTGCTGGCCGAGGCTGGCGGACAAGGCATCGACACCGACCACACCGCCGCCACCATCCACTGCGGCACCGAGGGCATAATCCACGGAGCCCGCACGCTGGTGATGCAGGACGACGACGGGCAGATAGAGGAGGCGTTCACCATCAGCGCCGGCCTCGACTATCCCGGCATCGGCCCCATGCACGCCGACTTGGCCGAGCGTGGCCGCGAAAAGGTGCTGGCCATCAACGACGACGAGGCCATCCGCGCCGGCTACCTGCTCACGCGCATGGAGGGCATAATCCCAGCCATTGAGAGTGCCCACGCCGTGGCCGCACTCGAAAAACTGACGTTCCGGCCACAAGACGTGGTGGTGCTGACGGTGAGTGGACGGGGCGACAAGGACATAGAGACCTACCTGAAGAACAAGCAGATGGCGGGCGAGATGGGGAATTTTTAAAGAACCAGAAGAAAAATGAACACATACAATTTCAAGTCGGAATCGGTGAAGATCCTCGCCGACCTGTACACGCCCGTCGGCCTCTACCTGCTGTTGCGCGACCTCTACCCACAGTCAGTTCTGATGGAGAGTTCCGACTACCACGGCAACGACAACTCGCGCTCATTCATAGGCGTCAACCCCATGGCGAGCTTCGCCGTCAGCCACGGAGTGATTAAGCTGTCGTGGCCCGACAAGCACACCGAGGCGATACCCCTGCCTGGCTATTCCGAGGGGAGGCAACCCAAGGAGAAAGGCGTGGCCAAGACGATGATAGCCAACCAGTTGGCCGACTTCATCTCGTCGTTCAATATCAGCGGCGACGGTGCCAACCTTTTCGGACTCTACGGCTTCACCTCGTTCAACGCAGTGAGGTATTTCGAGGACATACCCGTGAAGGACTCCACCGAGAGCCGAAACGACGCGCCCGACCTGCTCTACATGATGTTCAAGAGCATCATCGTGTTCGACCACTTCAACAACACGCTTGAGATAGCCACACTGTCAGACGGCGACGGAACGTCAGACATGGAGTCGCTGCTGCGCCACATCGACCGTCCGACAGGAAATGTCTACAACTTCCACCCCGTCGGCGAGCCTTCGTCGACAGTCAGCGACGAGCAGCACAAGGCCAACATACGCCGCTGCATCGGCCACTGCATGAGGGGCGACGTGTTTCAGATAGTGATTTCGCGGCGGTTTATGCAGCGGTTCGAGGGCGACGACTTCAAGCTCTACCGCGCACTGCGCATGATCAACCCGTCGCCCTACCTGTTCTACTTCGACTTCGGCGGCTTCCGCATCTTCGGCTCGTCGCCCGAGACCCACAACCGCATTGAGGGCGACAAGGCGTTTATCGACCCCATCGCCGGCACCACCAAGCGCACGGGCATAAAGGCTGAGGACGTGAAGCACGCCGAGTTTCTGCGCAACGACCCCAAAGAGAACGCCGAGCACGTGATGCTGGTGGACTTGGCACGCAACGACCTCTCGCGCAACTGCCACGATGTCGGGGTCGACTTCTACAAGGACATGCAGTTCTACAGCCACGTGATACACTTGGTGAGCCGAGTCAGCGGCACCATCGACGACCGCCCGGACGCCACTCCACACGAACGGCTGCTGAAGCACATCACCACATTCATCGACACATTCCCCGCCGGCACACTGTCGGGTGCGCCAAAGGTCAGAGCCATGCAGATAATATCGGAGCTGGAGCCCCACAACCGCGGAGCCTACGGCGGCTGCATCGGGTTCATCGGCCTCAACGGCGACCTGAACCAAGCCATCGTGATACGCACCTTCATCAGCCGCAACAACGAGCTGTGGTTTCAGGCGGGCAGCGGAATAGTGGCAAAGTCGAACGACGAATATGAGCTGCAAGAAGTGAACAGCAAACTTGGAGCACTGGTAAAAGCAATAAAAATAGCGGAGAGCTTATGAGAACAGCAGTAATCGACAACTACGACTCCTTCACCTACAATCTGGTGCACATAGTGAAGGCCACGGGCACAGAGGTGAGCGTCATGCGCAACGACCAGTTCGACCTTGACGACCTCGCACAGTTCGACAAGATAATACTCAGCCCCGGCCCTGGCATCCCCTCGGAGGCCGGACTGCTGATGGACGTGATACGCCGGTACAAGGACAGCAAGCCGATGCTCGGCGTGTGCCTCGGCCATCAGGCCATCGGCGAGGTGTTCGGCGCCAAACTCGTCAACCTGAGCGAGGTCTACCACGGGGTGGCCATGCCAGTCGACATCGTGGCCGACGACCCGATATTCAGCGGGCTGCCCCGCCGCTTCGACGCTGGCCGCTACCACAGTTGGGCCATCAGCCCCGACGGCTTCCCCGACAGCCTTGAGATAACGGCCACGAGCCCTGACGGCTGCATCATGGCCATACGCCACCGCCTGTTGCCAATCCATGGCATACAGTTCCACCCCGAGAGCGTGCTCACTCCCGATGGGCGCAAGATAGTGGAGAACTTCATCAAGGGGTGAGCAAGCGCAGGAATGTAAACGACGTGAACCTATTGCTGACTTACGGCTCAGCCGCAAAGTCGCCGCTTTCTGGCACAGGATGATAGACTACAGAATCTTCTGTGGGTGTCAACGGGCAAAGGTGGTTATCGTAGAACATGCCCTCAAGGTTAATGTCCTCATCCAACTGTGGCCAGTAGACATCCTTTCCTCTCAATACGACATAATGGCTCAACTGCTCATCGGTGGCATTCTGAAAACCTTTGAACTTCGAAAGGTCGTAGGATGCCACCAATCCATTGTCGGTCTTGGCGAAAAGACTCTTGTGGTCTAACCAAATCTGGATAACTTTGCGCATGACCATAACTCTCTGTTTGCTGCAAAAGTAAGTATAAAAAAAGACACAGCAAAGAAAAGTAAGCCACTTTCTTTGAATTGAGTTGGGTAACCTACTCTATGGTAGTTCCTGTATGGAAAAGCAATACATAATCAAAAGTCCAATCACGTTGGCACACAAGCTCTGCGAGCTGTATGCATGGCAGTAGTTGTGGGGCGAAAACGGCTTGTTTACGAGTCTACAGTGGTGCTTTTGCGGGGGCAAAGAGCCACTATTGACGACAGAAAGAGGCGACTTAGCAATCTCGCACACGTGTCGTGAACGCTTCTGACACGTGTCGCAAACGTTTTTCACACGTGTCTGAAAACATTTTCACACGTGCCAAAAACCACAAGAGCGGCGATTGTGTCTTGCAATGATTGGCATATTGGCATGACAGAGAGATTATTGGCGATGATGAGGCCAGCGGCCTCATCTTTTTGCAACACCTCTCTACGATGTGGATGTTCCTATTTGGACGCTTGATAGTACACTTTTTATATTATACGACAAAAAAGTGGGCAACCACGCCTTCATATCGGGAGTGCGGTTGCCCACTGTTTGTTTGCTGCTGTTGACGGTCAGACTTCCTTCAGGTAGCTGTCCTTGAAGCCGAGGAAGTAGAGAATGCCATCGAGGCCGATGGTGTTGATGCTCTGCTCGGCGTTGGCCACCACACGCGGCTTGGCGTGGAAGGCTATGCCCAGTCCGGCCTCGGTGATCATGGGCAGGTCGTTGGCACCATCGCCCACGGCTATGGTCTGCTCCAGGTTGACGTGCTCCACCTGAGCCAACAGACGGAGCAGCTCGGCTTTGCGGTGGCCGTCGACCACGGGGCCGATGTATTTGCCCGTCAGCTTGCCGTCCTCGCCTATCTCCAGCTCGTTGGCATAGACGTAGTCGACTCCGAAGCGGCGGCGCATATACTCGCCGAAGTAGGTGAACCCACCACTAAGTATTGCTATCTTGTAGCCCGCCTTCTTCAGCACCGACATCAGCCGGTCGGCTCCCTCGGTTATGGGCAGGTGCTCGGCTATGTCCTGCATCACGCTCACGTCGAGCCCCTTGAGCAGGGCCACGCGCTCGGTGAAGCTCTCCTTGAAGTCAATCTCGCCCCTCATGGCACGTGCTGTGATGGCCGCCACCTGGTCGTAGACGCCATTGCGGCGCGCCAGTTCGTCGATGCACTCTGCCTGGATGAGCGTGGAGTCCATGTCGAAGCATATCAATCGGCGCATGCGCCGGTACATGTCGTCTTTCTGGAACGAGAAATCGATCTCGTACTGCCGCGTCAGCTTCATAAACTCCTTTTGCATCAACGCCCTGTCGGATGGGCGGCCACGCAGCGAGAACTCGAAGCACGTCTGCTTGTTGCGCTCCGGGTGCTCAATGCTCATGCGGCCGGTGAGGCGGCGGATGCTGTCGATGTTGAAGCCTTGCTCCCTGATCACCTTGGCGGCCTCCTCTATGTGCTTGGCCGTCAGCTTCCGGCCAATGATCATCAGGATGTAGCGGTCCTTGCCCTGGTGTTCCACCCACTTCTCGTAGTCATCGTCGGATATTGGGGTGAAGTCGACGTTCACGTTCAGCTCTGTGGCCTTGAAGAGCAGGTCGCGCATCACCTGGCCGGAGTGGAAGGTGTCGGTGCGCACCAGCACTCCGAGCGAGAGCGTGGAGTGGATGTCGGCCTGGCCGATGTCAAGTATCTGCGCGTTGTATCTCGACAGTATCTCCATCACTGTCATCGTCAGTCCCGGCCGGTCTTGCCCCGTGATGCCTATGAGGAACTGCTCCATTTTGGGTTCTTCTGCCATAATAGGAATTTAATGAGTAGTTATAGTTTCAGTGGCAAAGTTAAACTATTTTGCTCTAACGGCAAAGGAAAATAACAGCCTATTTTTCAATTACTCCGTTAAAATATTCGTTTTTCCAATTATTAGTGCTAACTTTGCAAAACGAGAAAGACAAACCAACAAACACATTAATAATAATGGAAACGACAAATGGCAACGTGCAGGGCGAGGAGAAGAAGAGCCTCAGCTTTGTGGAGCAACTGGTGGAAGAGGACCTCAAGGAGGGCAAGAACGGTGGCAGGATACAGACGCGCTTCCCGCCAGAGCCCAACGGCTACCTCCACATAGGCCATGCCAAGGCCATCTGCATGGACTTCGGGGTGGCCGAGAGCTACGGCGGCGTGTGCAACCTGCGCTTCGACGACACCAACCCGTCGAAGGAGAACACCGAATATGTCGACAACATACTCAACGACATCAGCTGGCTCGGCTTCAAGTGGGGCCACATCTATTTCGCCTCCGACTACTTCGACAAGCTCTGGGAGTTTGCCATCTGGATGATCAAGAACGGCCACGCCTACGTCGACGAGCAGACCTCGGAGCAGATAGCCGAGCAGAAGGGCACGCCCACCGAGCCCGGCACGGCCAGCCCCTACCGCGACCGCCCGGTGGAGGAGAACCTGCGCCTGTTTGAGCAGATGAACACGCCAGAAGCCGTGGAGGGCAGCATGGTGCTCAGGGCCAAGCTCGACATGGCCAACCCCAACATGCACTTCCGCGACCCGATAATGTACCGCATCATACAGACACCCCACCACCGCACGGGCACCAAGTGGCACTGCTACCCGATGTACGACTTCGCCCACGGGCAGAGCGACTACTTCGAGGGCGTCACCCACTCGATATGCACGCTGGAGTTTGTGCCCCACCGCCCGCTCTACGACAAGTTTATCGACTTCCTGAAGGAGATGGACGGCACCGCCGGCAACCTGCACGACAACCGCCCGCGCCAGATAGAGTTCAACCGGCTGAACCTAACCTACACCGTGATGTCGAAGCGCAAGCTCCACACGCTGGTGGACGAGCACCTGGTCAACGGCTGGGACGACCCACGCATGCCCACCCTCTGCGGAATGCGCCGCCGCGGCTACAGCCCGGAGAGCATCCGCAACTTCATCAAGTCGATAGGCTACACCAAGTTCGACGCCCTCAACGACGTGGCGCTCCTTGAGGCCGCCGTGCGCGACGACCTGAACAAGCGAGCCACGCGCGTCAGCGCAGTGCTCGACCCTGTGCGCCTCGTCATCGACAACTATCCCGAGGGCAAGACCGAGCTGATGGACGCCGTCAACAACCCCGAGAACGAGGCCGACGGCAGCCACCAGATAGAGTTCAGCCGCGAGCTGTGGATGGAGCGGGCCGACTTCATGGAGGACGCTCCAAAGAAGTTCTTCCGCATGACACCGGGCAAGGAGGTCAGGCTGAAGAACGCCTACATCGTGAAGTGCACGGGTTGCGAGAAAGACGCCGAGGGCAACATAACCACGATACATGCCGAGTATGACCCCGAAAGCCGCAGCGGAATGCCCGGTGCCAACCGCCGTGTGAAAGGCACGCTCCACTGGGTCAGCGTGGCCCACTCCGTAAAGGCCGAGGTCAGGGAGTACGACCGGCTGTTCAGCGTGGAGAACCCGTCGGCCAGCGACAAGGACTTCCGCGAGCTGCTCAACCCCGAAAGCCTCCACCGGCTCACTGACTGCTACGTCGAGAAGTACGCCGCGGGGATGAAGCCGGGGCAGTATCTACAGTTCCAACGCATCGGCTACTTCATGGCCGACCCCGACGCCACGCCCGACAAGCCAGTGTTCAACAAGACTGTGGGGCTGAAAGACACCTGGGCCAAGCAGAGCGGCAAATAATCGCCGAGGGCAAGCCCACACATTCTTCAAATAGGGACATTAGATTTGGATCAATACTATAACAGCAGAAAATTCCGCGAATTGCTCGCCAGATATGAGCATGAGGCCCAGTCTGGCGAGCCTTTCTACATGGATGCCGACGACCTGACCGACATAGCCGAGTACTATCAGGCCAAGGGGTTGTCGGCCAAGGCTCTCGCCGCCATAGCCAAGGCGCAGGAGATATTCCCCGACGCCGACGCGCCTAAGATTTTCCTCTCGCGACACGCGCTGATGGAGCATGGCGACACCGCCAAGGCGCGACAACTGACCGACACCGTGGGCGACAAGAGCGACCCGGAGTATGTGCTGCTCTTGGCAGAGATAATGCTGGTGGACGGTCAGGACTACGAGGCAGAGCAGCTGATGAGGCAGAAGCTGAAAGAGCTGGGCGACGAGGACGACCAAAACCAGTTCCGCCTCGACGTGGCCGGGCTATATGTAGACTACAACCTCTACGACATGGCCGCCGCGTGGCTCAAGGACTACACCGACGACGAGGCCGACCCATACTACAAGGAGCTGCGCGCCCAGGTGCTCATGGCCGAGGGCCACTACGACGAGAGCGAGCAGCTGCTCAACGACCTGCTCAACGAGGATCCCTTCTCCACCGACAACTGGAACTCGCTGGCTCAGTCGCAGTTCATGCACAACGACATTGAGCGGTCAATCGACTCGAGCGACTTCTCGCTCGCCATCGACCCCGACAACGTCGACGCGCTGGTGAACAAGGCCAACGCCCTCTTCACCCTCGGCAACTACGACGACGCCTACAAATACTACCTGCGCTTCTCGCAACTGGAGCCCGACAATCCACTCGCCGAGCTCTTCACTGGCCTCTCGCTCATCAATATGCAGCGCGACGAGGAAGGCCTCGACCATCTGCTCAAGGCAATGGACTTGAGCGACCTGACCGACCGCCACCTGCCCGAGCTATACCAGGAGATAGCCCTCACGCTGTGCGAGCTGAAACGCACCGCCGAGGCCCACCGCTACCTCGACCAAGCCAAGCGGGCGGGGCTCGACAACGTGGGCCTCTACATCACCCGCGGACACGTCTACCTGACCGAGGACAAGCGCGAGGAGGCGTGGAAGGTGTTCCACAAGGCACTGAGGAAGACCAACTTCAGCATCGACACGTTCAAACAGATAGCCATAACCTACGTGGAGTGCGGCTACGTCGACCTGGGTTCGCGCCTCATCAGATCCATGATAGCGGCGGGGGTGGACGACTGGCCCGAGGGCTACGCCTATCTGGCGCGGTGCGGATTCTTCAAGAAAGACTGGAAGATGATGGCCGACAACGTGCAGAAGGTGTGCGGCATAAGCCCGCAGACGGCGCAGAACGTGCTCTCCGACCTGTTTCCAGAGGGCACGCCGCCCGAAAGCTACCCCGAGATTATCAACAGTTTCATCAATAGCAATCACAACAAAAAGAAATGAGCATCATCAGTTCGCTGCTTTCCAACCTCAACTACGCCACCGTGTTTGTACTCATGCTGCTGGAAAGCACCGTCATACCCGTCCCCTCAGAGCTTGTGGTGGCCCCGGCGGCCTACCACGCGGCAGGAGGCGAGCCTAACGTCTGGCTCATAATTCTCTTCGCCACGCTCGGAGCCGACACTGGAGCCACCATCAACTATCTGGCGGGCTGGTTCCTTGGCCGCCCCATCATCTACAAGTTCGCCAACAGCCGGCTGGGCCACCTCTGTCTGCTCAACCAGGAGAAGGTGGAGCGCAGCGAGAAATACTTCGACGACCACGGCCTCGTGGCCACCATCACCGGGCGTCTGATTCCTGGCATACGCCACCTCATATCGATTCCAGCCGGATTGGCCAAGATGAAGTACCACCACTTCCTGCTCTACACCACGATTGGCGCTGGAGCCTGGAACTGCATCCTCGCCTTCCTCGGGTGGCATCTTGCCTCGTTCGTGCCGGAATCCCAGCTCAACGACAAGATCCTGGAATACGGCCAATACATCAAGTTTGTCATCCTCTCGCTTGTGGCCATCGCGGTGGTCTACTTCACAGTGCGCTACCTCATCCGCCGTCGCCGCCGCATAGAAGAGGGCAAATAATCGGCCCGTCTGCAAAAAAGAACGACAAAAGTTTTGCGGGTTGGATAAAAAACAGTACCTTTGCACTCGCAAAATCGAAAACCACACGAGCGCCCTTAGCTCAGCTGGTAGAGCAACTGACTCTTAATCAGTGGGTCTAGGGTTCGAGTCCCTAAGGGCGCACCAGTGTTTTCGAAGCTTTGCAACCATCGTGGAGCGCCCTTAGCTCAGCTGGTAGAGCAACTGACTCTTAATCAGTGGGTCTAGGG
>CAZRSL010000090.1:0-9366 GCA_964602785.1 uncultured Prevotella sp. | reverse complement strand
GGAAGTGGTAGTTCTGCTCGTTGCCCACCACGTAGATCATCTTGTCGATGGGATAGTCGTTGAACCGCTTCTCGGCCGTGCCGATGTCCTGCGTCATGTAGACGCTGGTGCCGTCGCTGCGGATGAGCAGCTTCTGGTCGAGGCCTTCCTTGGTCAGGTCGGCCCACACGCTGCCGTCCTCTTTCTGGTAGAAGAGGCCGCGCTTCAAACCCTCCATCACCTTGCGCTTGCCCTCAAGGTAGGTGTCCGACTCGTAGTAGATTTTGTCGAACGACACGCCGAGTGCCTTGTAGGTCTCGTCGAACCCGGCGTAGACCCAGCTGTTCATCTTCTTCCACAGCGCGCGCACCTCTGGGTCGCCCTGCTCCCACTTGACGAGCATCTGGTGGGCCTCCTTTATGAGCGGAGCCTCCTGCTCGGCCTTCTTCTTGGCCTCCTCGGCATCCATGCCCTCGGCTGTGTATTTGGCCTCAAGCTCCTTGACTTGCTGGCGGTAGTGCTGGTCGAAAGCCACATAGAAGTCGCCTATCAGGTGGTCGCCTTTCTTGCCCGTCGACTCCGGCGTGGCTCCGTTGCCCCACTTCTGCCAAGCCAGCATCGACTTGCAGATATGTATGCCTCGGTCGTTGACGATGTTGGTCTTCACCACGCGGTTGCCGTTGGCCTCAATGATTTGCGACAAAGCCCAGCCCAACAGGTTGTTGCGCACGTGGCCCAAGTGGAGTGGCTTGTTGGTGTTGGGCGACGAGTACTCCACCATCACGAGAGGTGAGTTCTCCGCCGGCTTCTTCTCGCCCCAGTTCGGGTCGGCGTTGATGTCGTTGAGCAGCCCTATCCACGCCTGCTTGGCCACAACGAGGTTGAGAAAGCCCTTCACCACGTTGAATCCCGCCACCGCCTCGCAGTGGTCGACGAGATGCTGGCCTATCTCCTGGGCTGTGTCCTCCGGCTTCTTGTGCGACATCTTAAGGAATGGGAATACCACGAGCGTGAGGTTGCCCTCAAACTCTGGCCGTGTTTTCTGCAGTTGCACCATCCGCTCCGGCACATCCTGGAGGTAGAGCTCCTTCACCGCCTCACGGGCGGCAGAGGCTATCTGGTTTTCAATGTTCATTTGCTTCTGTTTGTTTTGCGTTTTGTTCTGGGTTGCAAAGTTACAAAAAAATAGTCGAACGGAGGTGCTTGCGCCAGTGTTTTAGATTGATGAAGGAAAGAGAAGCAATATTAAAAGCCCATTAATCTGACGAAATCACCTGGACTTACAACCATAGGTGATATTGGAAAGTGTTTTAGGTTACCAGTTATTAGAAACGAATCTTCTTTCGTCAAGCAGATTTCGTAGAATACCCTGTCTTCCTCATCGGGCATTATTCCATGGAAAGGAGTTCTGTCCATCCTTATACCGTATGTGTAGAAAAACCCTACGACACTGTCGATTTCAGATTGGGACAGACGGAACTTCTTTCTGCCCAGTACATCTTTATATTCTTCTATTATCTCATCATTATAAAAGGGCACAATGTCTCCTTGAAAAACATGCGTAAGAACCCTGTATGTCGCAGCGTCGCTATGCTTTGTGATAAGTGCGGAGACAATGACGTTTGTGTCAATCACAGCGTAGATCATGCCTCTTGTTTTTGGTTGTGTTCTTTTCTCTGTCGCCGTGCTTCATGGATTTCATCATTGATTTCATCCAGAGTTAGCTCTGGGTCTGAACTGCTTGCCGCCCTCTGATGGGCAGAGCGTAAGGCTTCCATGGCGAGCTGACGTGTCCTGTCTCCATTCTGAGTGTCGATGGATACAGTAAAAGGGATGCTGCGGCTGCGTACAACCTGGTTAACAAAAATATTGATGGCCGTATTGCTGCTCATGCCAAACTGTTGGCAAAGGGCGTCAAACTGCCTCTTGATTTGTGAGTCCATACGGACTGTCATTGCTGAAGTAGCCATTATTATCCTTTCTTATGGTTTCATTTTGATGCCGTTATGACATCTGTTTGGTTGCAAATTTAAGAAGAATAAATGTAATATGCAAATCATTCCACATTCTTTTCTTTTGCGGATGGCAACAAAACGTATGAATAATGAATGTATGAGGCCAAGAAAATGACAGCAACCGCCATCATGGCCTTGTCTTTCTCGTTGCGAAAAGGCATAAAGAGGGAGTTGGGTAAATGTTAAACCCAAATCGGCCATTAGGATGCGACTTTCAATAAAATGATGTCGGAGACATCACCGCTCTATAACCGAGGGTGCTTGCACCCTCGGTAAGTGGGCTATCTCTTCTCCGACCCTATCGGGGTCGCCATACTTGCACAGCTTTGCAACTCCCTGACACAGAGGGGCGACCCCGATAGGGTCGATTGTATTGAGAGCATGCGATTCCGTGGGTGCAAGCACCCACGGTTATAGAGCGGTGATGCCTCTGGCATCATCTGCTCCTAATGACCGATTTGGGTTAAAAGCCATATCTTTTGGCTCTTCTACCAAGTATGGGCGAATAAAGAGAGGGCCAATCACCCCATCTGCGGAGGCTGTCGGGACGATGTCGGCTGGCGAGCCAAGGATTACGGAATTTTCGCGCAGATTTCGTAATCCGATTACGGAGGCCCCGTAACACGATTACGGAAGCCCCGTAACACGATTACGGAGGCTCCGTAACAGCATTACGGAGCCTCCGTAACAAATCCTGTATAATGATTATCCGCATGCAGCTGAAAACATCCAAATGCAGGGTGCGGCCCTTGTGGCCGTCCGCATCCACATTGCGTATCGGTTGTGCGGCGGATGGCCACAAAGGCCGCACCCTGCAAGAGGTACATCCACTTGCAGAAGTTCTTGACACTTAAACCTCTGCGAGGCTTTTCCGTCAATTGCGGATAATCAGTTCCTGCATTATTATTATAGACATTCCACTTGTAGTGACCGCCCTTGTGGCGGCCATAAAACAACGTCGAAACCGCTCGAAAAGGGTCGAACATCAATAATGGCCGACACAAGGGACGGCCACAATAAATGGACATTTCATCCACATGGATTTGATTAATACAGGCTAATGACCGATTAGGGATTATTTGTTTGCACTAACAAGTTGTAAGAGTAATGGGCGTAAACGGTTATGAAAATGACAGTAACCACCATCATGGCTTTGTCATTCTCGTCGCGCATGAAGATGTAATTGCTATATGTGTAGAGGCTGATGCAGCAAGAGATAACGGCATACTTTATGCAACGCCTGTCAAGGCACGCTGTCAAGATTAACAAAATATCCAGAAGATAAGAATAGCGCTCGTGCATTGATGGCAGGAAAAGAACCATAGTCCACACAAACCATATTGCGTATGGATAGTAAATAGAATTGATGGCTCGCTTATCTTTGCAAAAAATAATGCAGCCGTAAGTAAGAAGAGCAAGTGTCAGCAATATGGCCGGGTATTTCAAAGCGGCGTAGTTGTCTCCTGCCAGCATCCAAAAGCTGGGGAAGTTCATAAAAATATGAGTGTATTCGTAGGTTTGTGCATGATATATGGTAAAAGGCGCAAGTAGGCTTCTTCCATACAGAAAAGCGACAGCTCCGGAGCCCCACACCACAGCTATCGTCAGAAGAAAATAAAGCAAGGTGAACTTGCTGCTCTTCAAATAATAAGCCATGATAAATGGAAGAATGAACACAGTTTGCAGTTTACAAGCAAACGCAAGTCCAAGAAACACAAAAGCTTTTTTAAAAGAATCTCTCGAAAGGAAATAAAGTGTTGCAACGCAAAAGACGCTGTACATGGAGTCGCATTGTCCCCAAAATGCCGAGTCAATAAAGACAGTAGGAAGCAAGAATACAAGAGCCGCTGAAATTACCCCCCCCAATTTAGAGTCTGTCTGATTGCGAAGCGTGAGTTCTTCTCTGCAAACAAGCCCTACGGTAATTGCCAAAGCAATATCGAATACAACTGACAGTATCTTGTACTGATAGACAGGCGGCAAATCGATGTAGGTCATCAATGAAATAAGCGTCTGAAAGAGCAGACCATAATCCCCTACTTGATGCGAGAGACTTGCCAAGCCGCCCGCATCCTTTATTTCGTCATACCAAGGAAGAAGATACGTGATTAAGTCCCCCGTAAGATAGCCACGGCCTACCCAGCGAACCGCCAAACCAATCAGAAGAAAGAAGGTCAACAACAGGGCATTAATATGTCGGCTAAAGAAATCGACGACAGCCCTTTCTATTCTTGTCATTGTTATGATATTTTTACGCTGAAAGCAATCGATAAAGACATGCGGATGACAAATAAAGGGCCGTCGGTTTCAATTTTTTAATTGCAAATCGCCCTATCTCACTAAAAAACATTAACTTTGCAGTCGGCTTCCACTTCCTGCGGCAAGGAGAATCAACATCTTGCAACGGGTTTTGCGGGCCGACATTTTACGAAAGAAGCGTTTACTATGCGCTCGTTCTTGACAAGCTGAAATTCTCGCAAAATTTCCTATCAAGGTCAAGGGCACGGCAGCAGTAGATGCCACGGTGCGTATATACACCAGCCTGAGGTGTACCCTTTGTCGGGTACGCCTCAGGTAAGATGTACATACAGGCGTGGGTCTCGGTGTTGTTCGTTCTGCTTTGATAGGGCAATGCGAGAAGCCTCAGCTTGCGGAATGGGTGGCGGTTGAGGCTCACGCTCTCCGTATAGTGCCAAACCGAACAAACAAGCAATCAATCGCAATCCAGTTTGAGCCTGCTGGTGGATATTAGACAGCGCAAACTATGGAGAAGAATCCCGTGCTCTATCTTGTGGTGCCATGCTACAACGAGGAGGAGGCCTTGCCCACGACGATGGCAAAGCTCGACCAACTGCTTTTGAACATGCAGAAAGACAGCCTCATTGGCACTGAAAGTAAGGCTATGTATGTTAACGACGGCTCGAAAGACAAGACTTGGAGCATCATCTACGACGCGGCCAAAGCCAACAGCAGGGTGGCGGGCGTGAAGCTTGCCGGCAATGTGGGCCATCAGAACGCATTGATGGCGGGGCTGAGCGTGGCCAAAGAGGTGGCAGACATCACCGTCAGCATCGACGCCGACTTGCAGGACGACATCAACGTCATACCTGACATGGTGAGAAAGTACAAGGAGGGATGCGACATAGTGTACGGGGTGCGCAACCACCGTGCCACCGACACATGGTTCAAGCGCACTACGGCGCAGATGTTCTATCGGCTTATGAACAGCTTGGGCGTAAAGACCGTATACAATCACGCCGACTTCCGTCTGATGAGCCGCCGCGCCGTCAATCAGTTGTGCAACTATGGCGAGCGCAACCTCTATCTTCGTGGCATAGTCCCGCTTATAGGCTACAAGACCGCCTGCGTCTACTACGACCGCAAGGAGCGCGAGGCGGGCGAGAGCAAATACCCATTGTCGAAGATGTTGAGCCTTGCCGTCGATGGCATCACGTCGTTCAGCATAAAGCCAGTGCGCCTGATTCTGCTTCTTGGCATGGTGTTTCTGCTCATTGCTTTGGCCATGCTTGTCTACGTGCTGGTGCGCTATGCTCAGGGTGATGTCGTGGCGGGCTGGCCGAGCCTGATGCTATCGGTGTGGTTTGTTGGCGGATGCTTGCTTGTGGGTATAGGTGTGGTTGGTGAATATATAGGCAAAATATACATCGAGGCAAAGCACCGCCCACGTTACAACATAGAGCAGACGGTTTGACGGGCATGAAGAAGAAACTGTTTCTCATCATTGTGGCCGTTACCCTGGTGGGCATTCTGCCATCACTCCTGTACAACGAGGGGCGGTATCTGCCTGAGGCCGACTTCGTCAACCAGCAGATACCATTCATCTATGAGACCAAGCGGATGCTGTCGTCGGGCATTCCACTATGGAGCTGGAACCACTTTTTCGGCGACAACTTCATTGGCGCTTACTCTTTCTACACGCTCACAAGCCCCTTTGTGTGGATAGACTGCCTGTTTCCTTACCGCTATTTGGTGTGGGGCATAATGCTCACGCTGCTGCTGAAGATGATATGCTGTGGATGGGTGTCATACGCCTATTTGCGGAAGATGCAGTTCAGCGACAGACTTTGTGCGATTGGCGCGTTGATGTACACGTTCTCGTCGTGGGCCATCACCAATCTGTTCTACTACCATTTCATGGAGCCGATGATATGCTTCCCGCTGTTGCTCATGGCCATAGAGCATTACCTTTCGGGAGGCCGGCAGCGGCATGTGTTGTTGGCTTTGGCCACGTTTGCAGTGGCTTTTGTCAACTACTATTTCCTCGTTTGTTCACTTCTTGCAGCCGCACTTTATGCTTTCAGCCGAGTGATAAAGGGCGGATACGAGCGCAAGGTGAGGCTTGTGGGTGTGGCGGTGGGCGACGTGTTGCTTGGCGTAGGCCTCGCGGCATTTCTGCTTTTGCCAGTGTTTCTCTATCTGAGTGGAGGCCCGAGGGAAAACTTCGGGCTCGGAGGCGATTGGAAAGTCAACTTGGCCCACATCACCCAGCGTGCGTTGTGGATGTTCACTCCAAAGATAACCGAGGTGCCCGACAGTTTGTTCCACGTGGGCTATGGGTGGAAAAGTGCAGCAGCGTCGTTGCCTGTTGTGGGTGTTTTCTTTGCCCTGCTTTATATCATTCGCCACAGGGATTGGCTCTCGTTGCTTCTTGTGGTGAGCTTGGTCGTCTATCTCACGCCGCTAAACGGCATATTCACCCTTTTCACCAATCCGTTCTACGTCCGTTGGGGTTATGCCCTTACTTTGTTTTTCGTTGTAGCCACGCTTTATGTGTTGCGTGATGCCACATTCTCTTTGCTTGATTTCAAGTGGTATGCTGTCGTTGCTTGCGGTGTGGTCGTTGTGGTTTACGGCATCAACGTTGGATGGTATTTCAAGCATAACGAGAGAATACTTCAGTATGCCAATGTTCCAATTGAGATTTGCTCGCTTCTTCTGTTCGCCATCAGCCTGGTTTTGCTTTATTGCTATGTTAGAACTCGACGGACAGGAGTGCTGTTCTGGGGTATGGTGGTATGTGCAGCGTTGCAGTTCGCCGCATCGTCGGCTGCCCGTGAGCCGTGGCTTACACGATGGAATGTGGCGCAGCGCGACCCCGATTACGTCAACAAGCAATTGGGCGACCAGTTTCATAAGCAATACATCATCAGCAACGATTATCCCCGTGGAAACGGCACTTTCACAAGCCGCACCGACTTCATCGCCGGCAAGCAAGGCAATCTGTTGCTGCTGACAAACCACCCCAGCGTGGAGGGCTTCTCGTCGTGCCAGAACAAGAAGAGTATGTTGCTAATGCTGTCAGCCGACACCACGAAGGTCATGTCGCGCAACAGGTTCATCCCCTCTTGTCACCGCACGGCTTTCGATGCCTTGATGTCGGTGGAGACGGTGGTCGACTACTACAAGGACCCACTGCCGCAGACGACGAGGCCAAGTGGACTGACGCTGCAAAAGCATACCTGCAACTACAACATATATTGCTACGACCACTACATTCCAATGGGGTTTACATATACCAGCTACGTCGCTGAGGAGGTGGTGGAGCGGCTGAGCCTCAGCAAAGACACGACGGTCGACGTGCCGTTGGTTCTTCTTGCGCATCTGTCCGTAAGCAAGGGCGATGAGGCGTTGTTTGCCAAATATCTCAGCAAGGGTAATATAAGCGAAAGCCTGTCGATAGACAGTTTGTGCCAAGAGCGGCGCAGACACACTTGCGACCAGTTTGCAGGCGACACTCACGGGTTCAACGCCCACATATCGCTGCCTCGGGCCAACTTCGTGTTCTTCTCTGTGCCGGCCGACCCTGGATTTCAAGCATACGTCGACGGCAAGCAGACTAAGATATATGATGTGAGCCTCGGTCAGTCGGCCATATTGGTGCCAAAGGGCGGTCACGACATTCGCTTCGAGTTCTTGCCGCAAGGGATCGAGGAGGGCTCGGTTGTAAGTCTGGGCTGCTTGCTTTGCCTGATTGTGGTTGGTGTCGGAAGCCGCCGTCAGTCCTTGAAGTCGATGTCGAGCTGAATCCAGTGGGGGCGGTCGTCGTCGGGGTGCTGGTTGGCCACAGTGAGGCCCATCAGGCGGATGGGGTGGTTGGCGTCGTAGCTGACCTGTGAGAGCAGACGCTTGGCCAGAGGGAGGATGTCGCTCTTGCGGGTGAGCACCTTCGACTGTGTTAGGCTGCGCGTGATTTGGGTGAAGTCGGCATACTTCACCTTCAGCGTGAGCGTGCGGCCACGGAAGCCGCTCTTGGCCAACCGCTCCACGAGTTCGAGCACGATGTGGTAGAGCTCTATTATCACCGCCGAGCGCAGGCTGAGGTCGCTCTCGAAAGTGCGCTCGCAGCCCACCGACTTGCGCGTGCGCTCCACGACGACGGGACGGTCGTCCTCGGCGCGTGCGAAACCATAGAACACGGGGCCGGCCTTGCCAAACACCTCGGTCAGGTGGTGGAGCGAGCACCGGCGCAGGTCGAGACCGTTGAAGATGCCCATCTGGTGCATCCGCTGCGCCGTCTTCGGCCCCACGCCCCAGAACTTCTCTATCGGCAGTTGGGCCACGAAGTCGAGGGCGCGGTCGGGATGCACCACGAAGAGGCCGTCGGGCTTGCGGTAGTCGGAGGCTATCTTGGCCAGCAACTTGTTGTATGACACGCCTGCCGAGGCCGTCAGCCCGAGCCGCTCGTGTATCTTCTGCTTTATCTCGCGGGCGATGTCGACGGCCATTGGCATGTTCTTCTTGTTCTCGGTTACGTCGAGAAACGCCTCGTCTATCGAGATGGGCTCGATGAGGTCGGTGTATTCGCGGAATATCTCGTGCACCTGGGCCGAGACAGCCTTGTAATTGTCGAAGTGCGGCTCCACGATGATGAGGCTTGGGCACAGCCGCTTGGCCACTTGCATCGACAGGGCGGAGTGGACGCCAAATGGGCGGGCCTCGTAGCTCGCTGTGGAGACCACTCCGCGCGGGTCGTCGAAGCCTACGGCCACTGGTTTGCCGCGCAGTTCGGGGTTGTCGCGCTGTTCTACGCTGGCAAAGAAAGCGTCCATGTCGACATGTATGATTTTCCGCTGCATCATCTTGGTGCAAAGATAGCAAAAAATCGGCTCACTGCCGACAGTCAACCGATTTATCCCAAATCGGTCGTTAGAAGCAGATGATGCCGGAGGCATCACCGCTCGATAACCGTGGGTGCTTGCACCCACGGAATAACAGGCTCTCCAAACAATCGACCCCGGCGGGGTCGCCCCACAGTGTCAGGGAGTTGTGAAGATGTGCAAGTGCGGCGACCCCGCTGGGGTCGGAGGATAGACATTCCACTTACCGAGGGTGCAAGCACCCTCGGTTATCG
>CAZRSL010000089.1:0-9467 GCA_964602785.1 uncultured Prevotella sp. | reverse complement strand
TAATCTCGGATTCTTTTCAACATCAACCCACGGAAAATATCCACTGCGCCGAAAAATTAGTATCTTTGCATCGGCTGAAACACCAATGTACACCAACAAAGTTATGAATTTTTCGTTGTGAATTGCTGAAAAATTAGTATCTTTGCATCGGCTGAAACACCTATTATATCTTGACATTTCCGATGGTGATGTTGTGAATTGCTGAAAAATTAGTATCTTTGCATCGGCTGAAACACCGACACGCTGACGGAAGTCAGCGCCCAACGGGTTGTGAATTGCTGAAAAATTAGTATCTTTGCATCGGCTGAAACACCTCAATTCATGCAACAGGCTGAATGGCTGATAGATGCAAGCGGAATTAGGAAAGAAAAAAGATGTTTCAGAAAGGGAGTTCTCCATCAAAAACTTGGAGAACTCCCTTTTCAGAACAGTTCAAGTTGTTGGCCTGGCGCATTGGGCTTCTTTGGTTTTTTGCCGAAGAACAGCTCTATGTTGGCAAACTGCTTGTCGGTGATGCACATGATTCCAACTTTGCCGAACGGAGGCAATATGGCTTTTACCCTTTTCCTGTGCACTTCTGCGTTCTCCATGCTTGCGCAGTGACGGACGTAGATTGAGAACTGGAACATAGTGAATCCGTCTTTCATCAGCCTCTTTCTGAACAGCGTGTATTCTCTGAGATCTTTTTTTGTCGCAGTTGGCAAGTCGAACAGCACCATAACCCACATAACCCTATATTTGCTTATTCGTTCGTTGCTCATTTCATCATAGGATAAGCTATTTTTCTGAGTTCTCCACTGAAGCATTTGGCCAGCGAGGCTGTGGTTTGGGTTGCTGCCACCATGAGAGGACTTCGTTTGCCCCCTATTGTTACATCGAGAGCGGGGATTGAGAGAAGCTCGGCCTTGATGTCCTTGGACAGTTCCACGTCGTGGCCGTAGTGCTCGACGATGAAGAACACGTGGTCGTCGACGTATGGCCGGTATGGCTCCATAATGTCATCGGCCAGACAGTAGGCGTTGTAGCGGTTCTGATGGTGGATGCCGAGTGTGGGCAAGAGGCCGCTTGCCACAAGGGCACGCGCCACGACAGCGCGGAGTATGGCATAGCCATAGTTGAGCAGATTGTTGGGTGGCACGCCGTCACGGTCTCGGATAAAGTCGGGAATGTGCCCAAACAGGTTTCGCCAGTAGTAGACGGCAGCTCTCGCCTCCAGGTTGTCAGGGTCGCCGCTGCGCACGTCGTTGGCCCAAACCATCATGCAGCTGTTGTCGGCTTGTGAATGACGGGCGAGCACCACGGCCTGGTTCCTTATTTTCTGCTGTATGGTTTGCTGCCAAAGTTGCTTACGCAGGGGTAGCGATGAGTCTAACTGGTGGCGGAAGCGCTCGTTTTGGGTGGTGTTGCCCTCTAATGGGAGCAGCATACCCGCTGGCATGGAGCGGGAGTCGCAAGTTACGACAGAACAGTTGTTTTCGAGCAGAGCCGCGAGAGCTCCTGTGGTTATTGTGGCTTGGCGGTTGTCGAGCACCAGCACGCCGATGTCCTCAATTGGCCTTGTGGTAACAGCCTCGTCCTTGAGGCTTTGGGGCACGTTGGCTGCTTTCTCCACCTCAGGCAAGCGGATTACAAGCTGCTCGTTGCGCAACGACAGATAGACAGGGTTGCCGAAATATAGTGTTTTCTTTATCATGGGTCTATTAGTATTCACCCACGGCAACGATATTGCCGATATGGTCGATTCTCACTTTCACTATGTCCCTCAAATTGTTGAGGCTCGTGATGCGCTTCCATGTTATATCTTTCAATGCTTTTACATCTTCCACTGTCGTTTCCAAATGATGACGGAACACGTAATAGCCCTCTGAGATTTTCTGCACACGGAACAGGTTCGGGCTTATCACCGCATAGTTTCTCGAATCTGTCAGGTCGATTTCATGAGGGTCGAACCCCGTTTCCGCATTTGGGAAGACGAAGAATTCGTTTTGCTTGATTGTGAAAAGGAATTGCCAGCCCTCGGCCTTTCTATAGTCCTTGTCGACTATGGGCAGTCCGGCAATGGCGCGGGCTGTGGCCTCGAAGAAAGTAACCATATGTTCCTGCAAGTTGCCGGCGGCATCCTGAAAAATGGCAGAGTGGTGGTTGCCTGCGGTTTTAACATAATCGTTGGGTATGGTGTTGCCATCAGCGTCGCGCATGATTTTGCCCTCAATGTTGCGCTTGTCCCTTACAGGCACCCCCGTTACAGCCGCTCTGATTTTCACCCGCTTAACGGTAATACCTTTCTCTCGATTGAGCCATATCGGGTTTTGGTCGAGATTGGCAAATGCTTTTGTTTTGTCGCCATCGTATTCTTTCACACGCTCTTCGAGTATTAAGCGTATCTTTGGGTCGATTACTTTATCTATACTCAAGGAACTGTCTATTGGCTTGCGGATGGTGAACACATCTACACGTTTGAAGAGTTTCACGGTGGTGGGCACGCTTGCCGTGTGGTTCTCGTCAAGCCACAGAGGATTGCGCTCCAAGCTGTTGCGGCCAGTGAAAGCCTTTTTGGGGTCGCCGCCATACTCTGCCAACCGTCTGAACAGAGCCTCGCGGAATTTGTGGTTGGCCACACGAAGGCAAACTTCTTCGGTGAACTTGGCTCCCACTTTCTTGAATTCTTTCTCGTATTGGAGAATTTTGCCGTAGACTGTTTCGTTGTGGAGTGCTCCACGTGGTGTCAGCTGAACCCGTTGTTGCCGGCCGTCTTTTGTTTTGTAGCGGTTGACATTCTGTGTAACAACCTTGTTCTTTGCCTTGATAGAGACTATCACCGACTGCAAATGCTTTTTGGCCTCAGCTCTGAACTGGTCGAGAGGCATGGGGGCTTTGAAGACGAGCTTGCCCGTTTTCGGGTTGCGTTGGAGTTCTTTCTGTTGTATGCCATATACGCTCCCGCCCTTGTCGCTCCGCGCATTCAGATTATTCAGATACTGCACGAAAGATTGTTTGGTGAAAGCTATGGTGAGGGCGTCCATGGCGTGGTGCCGCTGGTCGTTGCGTTTGGTCCAGTCCTTTATGTGCCTCACGATGTGGCCGTCCTTGTCTTGGTAGGTCTCGGTGAGTCCACGCTTGTCATATTTGTCCCAGTCGAGTTCCTTCATTATGTCCACCAGTTGCCAGTCCTCGCGCAGACGGCTCGTTATGGTACCTGTTGTCGTGGTTACCCTGGGCACCATTTGCTCCAAAATCTCCACAGCCTTGCGGGCGATGTACTGGGAGTTTCTGAGGTCGCGCTCTATGAAATCGGTTGGTATTTCGTCAGCCGTCATCAGCAGATGGTCGCGCTTTGTTTTTGAGATGCTTTTGTTGTTGAACAGCTCTTTCACGCGCTCCTCATATCTGATTACTTCATCATCGTCGAACTTCATCTTCACATAGTCGTAGGCTGTTCTGTCGCCTTTCTCTATGTTGGCGGCTCTGGTTTCGAGGGTCTTGTTGGAGAACGAGTCGTCGAACAGGCGTGCCTGAGGTATTATGTGCTCTATGTCGAACTTCTTGCTGAAGAGTTCGTGGCGTGGAATGTAAGTGTTGGTGTAGAGAGTTTTGTAGCCGTTCAGTTTCAGCTCCTCGTAGAGCCGGTAGCGCAAGATGTCGTTGCGCGAGGGATGTTTTATGCCGAACTCCTTTTCCAATGTTTCCCTAATCTTCTCACCTTCGGCGGTGTTGCTCCTGATGGCCTCGTCGAGAGCCTGCCTCTCCGCTTGGCTCTTTTTCAGCTCTCGTGCCATCTCTATGCGTATCTCGTCGGGCTTGCCATACGTTTGGGCCACCTCATTCACCACATTGATCATCTGGTTGAGAATCTTCTCCACCACTGGGTTGCGCAGACTGTTGCGCGGCAGCAGATCGAGTTGCGCCTTGTATTCCTTATTGGCCAGTTGCTCTTTGGTTAGCGAACGGGCCGAATGAGTATAGCCCGCCTGTTCGCAAGCTTCGCTGTATTCCATTCCACGCATCATGTATGGCAGAATTTTCCTTATGGCCTTGGCGCTTAGGTTGCCATAGTCGGCGGGGAATGATATTTTCGCCAGTTCTTGGGCATATTCTTTCTCAAAACCGCATAATTCTTTTATCTTCTTGTATAAAGCGTCGTTGCCAGTCTTAGACTTGTCGCCAGTGTAGGAGTAGAGCAGATGCCACAGCCTATAGGCAGGCTGCTGTTCCATGGCCTTGCCTTCAAGCAAAGGGTCAAACGTGAGGAAGTCGGTTTTATATCCGAGTCCGCCCAGAACTTCATTAGTGAGTGTTTGTATTTGCTCGGCTGTCATTCTGGTGAAGTCGTGCTCGCCATGGCCGGTCAGACTTATGATGTTGCGCACGGCATTGTAGATGGCGGTCATTGTGCGGTTGCCCTCCACTTCCTGATAATTAAGGTCAAGGTTCTTGGGCTTTTCAAATAGTAGACCAAGAATCTTGCTCTTGGGAAGTTTGCCTTTGATGGTGAGTTCCTTGTATAGTTTCTTTTTCTCTTCCAATGTGAGAAACCGCTGCGTTGCATCTATCTCGTTGTCGGCAAATAGCGACAACTGGCGGCTGTCGGTTTTTATCTTGCGCCTGCGGTGGCCCACCACCGACACTTGCAGATTGTTGAGCACTTGCCATATTTTGTAGTCCTGAAACAGTGGAGAAGACTTTGGGCACACTTTCAGCCCCACTTGGATGGTCTTTTCCTTGCCACCGATTGTTGTCTTAATATCTTTATGCTCAAACTCACATGTGTCTATCAGATTCTTACAACTTTTCAGGTTGCGCTGATAGAAAATCACTATGTCGCGTAGCTCAGCCTTCAGCTCTGGCGTCAGTTCGGGATGATACTGCTTCTGGCATTCCCAGATGGCTTCAAACTCATCGAGATAATCCTGACGATAGAAGATTATGTTCTTTAAGCTGGCGTTAGGATTCTCTTCGAGCCGCTTCATCAGATACTGACCCACGGTGAGATGGCTGAAATATAGTTCCTTGCTGTGGTCGCTGATCATTGCAAGCCGCTTGCTGGAAATGTTGATGGCTCCATTTATGTCAGCCAGCACATAGGCCAGCTCCTCAATGTCGAGAGGCTTGCTCAGGGCATCCGTTCTCCACTGCAACCCTTGGTGGTAGGCGTCCTTGCCGCTGTTCTTGGCGGTGTTGATGTTGTAGACGTGGAAGAACGCTCCCGAAGTTTGCGCTCTGCTGAACCGTGCTATTGAGTTTTTAAAGTCGTCGGTGAGTATTTCTGGATGGTACACCTGTTGCACAGCCCATATCTTGTCGAATTCTGCTTGAAGGTCGGAGCGGTAGAACGATGGCTTCAGCTTCTTTCCCATATTGTAAAGCTCGAACAGCAGTTGGCCTGGCGTCAGATGTTCGTTGTAGAGGCGTTTAGCCACTTCCATCCCATCTATGAGCTCGCCCTCGTCGTCGTCCTTTATCTTTCGGTTACTCTTATAACCTCGCTTCTTGTTTATCATCATCATAACTCGAGCAAAATCCTCGAGCGAAATTTCCTCTTTAACTGCCTTGGCTCTGGCCCTGTAGGTGCTGAATGTGGTTCGGTTGTCGGTCTCATAGAGCTTCGTGGCGTCGGTTATAATTCCGTATGACAGCAAACATTCCACAAGATTCTGTCTGCGCAGTTTGAATCTCTGCAAGTTGCGGCGCATGCTCCGCTTCAGTCGGCGGTCGGCATTGGTAGTAATGGATTTGCCTTTCTCATAGTTTGTCTCCTCATCCACAGTCAGCGGGTTCTCCCTCACCCCAAGACGTATTATCGACGAGTGCTCTTGTTCGTTTTCTTTTTCGTCTACAAGTGCCCAGCCTATGCTTGCTGTTCCTAAATCTAAGCCCAGAATTCGTTTCATCTGAAAGTCGTTTTTAGTTAATGTTGCCACAAATTTACGATTTTATTTGGAAATTGTTGGCTGTTTCATGGAAAATGTTTAACTTTGCCGTACTAATTTTCAGCAATTCACAATAAGGATTATTCCGTTGTGAGAACATTAGGCCCTAATCCATCGTCCTTCACGGTGGATTTTTTCATGTCTTTTAGATGATTAAGCCTAACTTGTATTATTCCAACATACACCAATTGTATTCTGCCCCCCTATTCTCCATATACATTCATCTGGCACTCTTGGCAGTCGAACTCGAGTCGGAAGCGGCGCCGGTCGATGGCCACGAGGTGGAGGGGCTCATGCCATGTGGGCTGCTTGCCGCCGTGGCGCGTGCAGTAGCCGAGCTCGTGGCGGAGGCAGTAGCGGCACTGCATGATGAGTGGCCGCTTGGCTTGTCCGCCGCCGAGTTCGAAGGCCATCGCGGTGGGGCTTACGCCTTGCTCCTCGTACAGATGGCGTGCCTCACTGTTGGCTATGTTGTAGAGATAGGGATAACGCTTGTATTCCTTCGGCCGCTTCATCGGCTGCGGCTCCGTGGCGCAGGCTCTCCGCTGGTGGGGTGGGGTGGCGAGGCTGTCGTTCTGGGCTTGCTGCAACAGCTCTATAGCCCTGCGCCTTGCGTCGGCGAGGATGCTTGCGGGCAGGAAGCAACGGGCCGCCTCTGGGCTGATGGTGATGTGGCCGGGGGTGTAGGGTGTGTTGCCGAGGCGCATGAGCTGCCGCCTGATGTTCTCCTCTTGTGGCTTCCGGGCCGGCTCGTGGTGACAGTCGATGTCGACGGAGACGGTTTGCCTGGCGGAGAGGGTCAGCCGGAATCCGCTCTCGGTGGTGTGGAGCCTCATGTCGACAGTCATCTTGCGCTCCGAGGTGTTGCCCGCAAGCCGCTTGCCAAGCTCTGCCGAGAAGTTGCGGTATATCTCCGCGCCCAGCCTGAGGTCGGCTGGCATGCGGTGGGGGTAGACCTTGCCGTCGGAGCCGACGCGGTTGACGCGGAAGCCCTCCAAGGAGCCGTCGCGTCGGAAGTAGCAGAGGCCGTCGCCATTGGCCAGATGGGCTGTGCCGGAGATGCTGAGGCAGCCGCGCCCCACTTCCTTGACGTGGCCTATGGGCTGGCCGGTGGATTTCGGGGTTAGCAATGAGGCCATGCCGGGTTGCCGTCCGTGGGCGAAATAGGTGGTGTAGCCTCGGTGGAAGGTCCGGCTCAGGTCGGGGGTGAACGTGTAGGAGCACCGTCCGCGCGAGGCCCGCTGGTAGAGGCCGCCGCCGCGCTCCACTATGCGGTCGAGCCGCTGGCTGTAGGCGGCCACCACGTTTTTCACGTAGTCGATGTCCTTCAGCCGCCCCTCTATCTTGAACGCCGAGGCCCCCGCCGCGGCAAGCTCTTCGAGATTGTCGATTTGGCACATGTCCTTGAGCGAGAGCAGGTAGCGGCCTGCCACTATGGTGCGCCCGCGCGAGTCGACAAGGTCGTACTTCATCCTGCAGAACTGGGCGCACTCGCCGCGGTTGGCGCTGCGACCGAAGCACTGCTGCGAGGCGTAGCAGAGGCCTGAGTAGCTGACGCAGAGGGCTCCGTGGACAAACACCTCAAGCTCCAAATCGGGGCAATCGTGGTGTATCTGTGCTATCTCGTCGACTGAGAGCTCGCGGGCCAGCACCACGCGCTCGAAGCCTTGGCTCTGCAGCCACCGCGCCTTCAGGGCCGTGCGCGTGTCGCACTGGGTTGAGGCGTGCAGGCTCAGGCCGAGGTTCAGCTTGCGCAGCCGCGCGAGCAGCCCCATGTCCTGCACGAGGATGGCGTCGGCTCCTGCCCGCGCCACCTCCTCGGCCAAACGGACGGTCTGGTCGAGCTCGTCGTCGTAGACGATGGTGTTGAGCGCGACGTGGACTTTGGCTCCAAACTGGTGGGCATGGTCGCAGAGGCGGCGTATGTCGTCGGTGGAGTTGCCGGCCGCCGCCCGTGCGCCGAAGCGGCTCGCCCCTATGTAGACGGCGTCGGCGCCATGGTCGATGGCGGCAATGCCTGTCAGCAGGTTCTTTGCCGGGGCGAGAAGCTCGAGGGTTCTACTTGATTTGGCTGATGTCATAAGGTGTCTCTTGATAGACGTAGTAGTTCACCCAATTGGTGAACAGCAGGTTGGCGTGGGCCCGCCACGTGACCACGGGCTTCAGCCGCGGGTCGTCGGCTTCGTAGTAGTGTATGGGCATGGGCGCGTCGGCCATCCTCTGCAGGTCGCGGTGGTATTCCTGGTCGAGGGTGTTGGCCGAGTATTCGGGATGGCCGGTGATGAAGAACTCTCGCCCGCCGCGTGCCATCACTATGCTGATGCCGCTCTCCTCGGAGTCGGCTATCACCGTCAGCGCCGGGTTGCCGATGATGTCGGCGGGCACGGGTTCGGCATAGCGGCTGTGGGGCATGTTGAACGTGTCGTCGAAGCCTCGGAAGATGGGCAGCTCTGGCCTGAGCACGCGCTGGGGGAAGATGCCTGTCAGCTTGCTCCGCCTCAGCCGCTTCCTCACGCCGTAGAAGTGGTAGAGCCCTGCCAGGGCGGCCCAGCATATATACAGTGTGCTTGTGACGTGCTTGCGCGCCCAGTCGAATATCGGCGTCAGCTCCTGCCAGTACTCCACCTGCTCGTAGTCCATCTTCTCCACTGGCGCGCCGGTTACGATCATGCCGTCGAAGTTGCCTTGGCTCAGCGTGTCGAAGTCTTTGTAGAACATGCGCATGTGCTCTATCGGCGTGTTCTTGGGCGTGTGGCTGCGCAGCTTCATGAAGCTGAGGTCGATTTGCAGGGGTGTGTTCGACAGCAGTCGTATCAGGTCGGTCTCGGTGGTTATCTTCAGCGGCATCAGGTTGAGCACCACGAGCCTCAGGGGGCGTATGTCCTGGTTGTGGGCGCGGCTTTCGTCCATCACAAATATGTTCTCGCGCTTCAGTATCTCTATGGCCGGCAGGCGGTCGGGCAGTCGTAGTGGCATTTCTCTTGGGTCCTTTCTTTCTTGTCGGCCACAAAAGTAGCAAAAAAGTATGGCATTGTGGCCATTCCTGCGGGATAGTTTAGTTTTTTTAGCGTAATGGGGGTTGGCGGCACATTTTCCAAATGCAGGGCGTGGGCCTTGTGGCCGTCCGACGAGCAACAGGTTCGCAATGTGGATGCGGACGGCCACAAGGGCCGCACCCTGCATTAGGGTGTGTAATGTCCTGTGATTAAACACATTCCACATGTAGGGGCATGATTTATCATGCCCGAGACGCAGCATCTTTGCCAATGGCGGGCATGATGAATCATGCCCCTACATGTTGGCGGTTTTCCCCAGTGGCCGTCCCCTGTGGCGGCCATCTTTGATGTTCGACCGCTGAAAAATAGGAAAGGACATTGCCTTATGGCCGCCACAGGGGACGGCCACTACAAGAGGGTGGGTATACGCAATCCATCATGCCCTTACATGTTGGAAATGGACAAGGGCCGCACCCTGCAAGAGGTATGTTAAGGTTGGTTCTAAAAATTATGTCGAGCTGGATTTTGAGTTTGTGCGAGTAGA
>CAZRSL010000088.1:0-9571 GCA_964602785.1 uncultured Prevotella sp. | reverse complement strand
GGCGGTGCTCGTTGTCGTTGTCCTCCAGTTGGTCTCGCAGGTCAAACCATTCCTCGCTGCCTATCTTGGCAAGGGTTATGCGCTTCTTGATATAATTCTGCTCATTCTGGAACAGCCTCTCGTCTCGTGCGTCCTCGTTGTGATAGAGTTCATCCCCTTTGGTGTTGAACCTTCTGGTGATGTCTCTGTTTTGCGCTTTATATTCCGACTCGGCCTGTCTTGCGTTCAGCTTGGCTATTGCGTCCACTTTCTGCCTTGTGGCCTCCTCTTCCTGTCGTTGCAAATCTTGGTACTTTGAGCTCTCCTCGCCCCATAGCGACTTGCGCTTTTTAAGCCCTTCGAGCTCGGTTTGCTCCCGTTGGTTGACGTACTGCTCCCGGGTTATCTCGCCACGCGAGTATGCAGCCGCAAGTTCTGTGAGATGAAGATTCGTCTCGGCCTCTATCAACTTGTCTTGGGCTTTGAGCCTTTTCAGTGCTTCAGCTTGGCGCTTTTTCTCCTCCTGCTCTTGTTTCTTGCGCTCCTTCTCGAGTTTCTTCTTCTCTTTTTCGGTGAGTGTGTTGCCGTCTTTGTTATTATTATTGTTGTTATTATTTTCATTGTTGTTGCCACCGCCTGAATCGCCCGCCGCTTCCTTTTGCAGGTCGTCGCCGTAGGCGTCCTCGATGGCGCTTATCTGTGTCTTTACACTTTCAAGGTCTGCCTTGGCTTGGTCCAGTCTGCGGCGGGCTTTGTCCACAAGGTCTTGCGATGTGTTTCCGACCATTCCATACGATGTAGTGTATGTGTAACCGCTCCCTGCATCCTCGGCGCTTAGCAATGCTTTCTCTGCGTTGCCGACAGCGACCTGCGCCTCAGCCTTCTGTTTCCCAAGCTCGCGCAGCATATCTTTGGCTCCTTCCAGTTCGTACTTGCGCTGGAGCTGCTTGTTGTAGTCTTTTAGGGCCTGCTCGTTCTCGCGGTACTTGCCAGTTTCCTCGTCAAGTTTTGCGTTGTAGTCTGGTATTATATCGTTGAGTTTTTCTATTGCCTTTTTCCTGTCGTCCATAGACAGTTTGTCGTTCTTGGCAGCCTTTACGAGGAGGTCGATTTTATCTTTTTCCTGCAGCATCTTGGATTGCGCGTCCTCCCTTATCTTAGTAAGATTCTTTTGCGACTGGGTGAGCGCATCGGTTTTTCTTGTCAGGTCGATGATTACACCCACCACCACTGTCGCAACCATCGCCAGAGCAGCCCACGGGTTGGCCCTGACAACAGCCCACAGCCTCTTTAGCCCGGGAATGAGCTTCTCGTTCCAGAATACCTGAAGCTTGGTAAGTGCGATGTCTGACTTTTTAGCGATTGTGAGAGTGATGATGGCAATTGTCAGAAGCGCGAGAGTGGATCGGTACTTCACGACCACGCTAACAATAGCCTCAAGCAACTTCACAAGCATACTGCCAGAGCTGATGCCCACCCTCGCTATGGGCACGAGCTTCTGGCCAAGTTCGATAGTCAAATCCTGAAACTTCTTCTTTGCTTTGTCGAGTTCGGCATTGACGGTGCTGTTGTTGGTGTTAAACTCGTTAAGTATCGACGTGCCTTTGTCGTACTCTTTGGTTGCGAGATCCTGAGCCTCCCTAACCTGGTCGAGGTGGGTGGCAACGGATGAGAGCACGCCCACGGCACGTGTGCCGTTCAGGTTCATCGACTCAAACATTGGCGCCATCTGCGCGAATCCGCCTTTGTCCTGCATCGACTGCATGAACTCCAACATTGCGTCATTGGCATTCGTTTTCAGAAGATTTGTAAACTTCTTAACCTCGATGCCCGCTATGTTGGCGAACTTGGCCGGGTCTTGGAACATCTTTGTGAGCAGCTGCGAGAACACGGTGGAGGCTGTTGACTCTTCTTGCATGTTCTGGTCGAGTGCGGATGCAAGACCCATTATCTGCGCCTGTGTCAAGCCAGCTTGCCGCCCCACGCCGGCAAGGTCGGCTGTGAAGTCAACTATATACCCCGCGTTGGCCGATGAGTTTTGCGCCAGCTCATTGATGGCCGAACCCGTGGCAAGCATGGCTCCTTTCAGACCTTTGTTTTACTCCTCACCGAAAACGTTGGCCAGTTTTCCTATCTTGTCTACAGCACCCTTTCCGAGGTCGTCGCCAAGGGCGACGTTTATTTTGTCGGCGGCGTCGACAAAATCTTCTATCTCAGCTTTAGACTGTTTGCCGAGTCTGCCTGCCGCGCCGGCCAACTCGTTGAGCTGCTCACGCGATGTGCGGGTGTCCATCCCTTTGAAGTCCTCGTTCATCAATCTAACCTGCTCGTCGGTCTGACCAGTGTATTTGCGCACGTTGGCCATGGTGTCCTCCATCTCGGCGTAGGCTTGTGTGGCCTGGCGTATGGTAACTGTCAGGCCTGACGCTGCGCCGATGGCCTGTGTGAAGAAGCCCCAGTTCTTGTTGAAGAAGCCGCTCACCTTCTCCCAGACGCTGCTCGTGTCTTCCGACTGCTCTTTGATTTCCTCAATCTGCCCTTTCAGCTTCTTCGCCTGCTCAGTGAGTTTTTTGAAGTTCTCTGTACCCTGCTCGGTGTATTTAAGTTGCTCGTTCACCATCTCCAGGGCGAGTTCTATTTGCCTTAGCGATGAATGTGAAATGTCCTTCAGTGTTTTGTTTATAATATCCTCCTGCGCTGCAATCTCCTTCGCTGATTTATGGCAGTTGCGGATTTCGTTGTTGTACTTCTCTTCGAGGCTGTTGACATTCTGCTGTGCGGCTTCAATTTCCCTTATCCGTCTCTCCACCTTCCGAAGGTTCTCCTCTTGCTGGCGGTAATCGGTGGAGTTGGGCGTAGCCTTGGCGATTCCCTTTTGCAAGGATGATTCCGCCGACCGCAAATCTTTGAGTGAGGCGTTGTCGATGTCGGCCATGACCTTGGCCACGGTTTGGGCCTCATTGGCAAGCCTTTGCATTTCCTCGGCGGTAACGCGCGTCGCGTCCGACATACCGCTGATGCGCAGTTTGCACTGGTCGAGGAAAGCCTCGAGAGCCTGGTAGTCTTTCGGGTCGGTTGTCTCGTCCATCTGTTTTTTCAGCGACCGAATGGCAGCCTTCACATCACCCACCTTGGCGTTTTCCAAGTTGGAGAGTGTGTTGATAGTTTTAATGACGGTCGACTGGTAGGCGTTGGCTTCCGCCCTCGCTTGGCGGAGGTCTTTGGCGTCTTGTTTTGACCAAGTGTCGCCAGCTTTTAGTGCGGCTGACTTTCGGCTCTCAAGGTCTTTCACCTTCTGGTTGAGTGCGTCGAGTTCATTCTTTGCTTGCTGTGTGTTGAGCGTTATTATGGTTTGAAAATCCTGCCTGTTGTTTGCCATAAAAAAGTGCTAACTTGATTTTTTCTTCAAAGTTAGCACCATTAATATAGTTCCAAAAATACGCCTAAATGCCCTTTTCGTCCCACTCTTTGACGTTGGCACGCAGCTCTTCCTCGTCTCTGCCAATAGAGCCGGTAGTAACCCCGATTTCACGCATGAAGTCAATGTGTTTCAACTTCTGCCTTTGCCCTTCGCGCCAAACGGCCTCGCTGTATTCGTCCAAAGTTTTGTAGGATTTGCCGTTGAGGTGATACTTTCCGTCGTTACCTTCCAAACTGTACGACTTGCTGCCGCCAAACACCCGCTTGCCAGCCTTGTATGCAGCTGCTCCGCCATAGACGGCTGCCGCAGAGAAAAGAATTTCGAGTAACATGGTCGTTTCAGTTTTTATCCACTGCAAATATACAAAGAAAAACCGGGTCGCGCAAGTTTTCGATGTAATATTTGCAGTGAAAATTCGATTATCGGCTCAGGGAGCGCCTGATCCTGCGCAGGTCGTCCCTCATGTCGCGCAGGGCGACCATCCAGTCGGCGAGCCTCTTCCGTTTATCATCCTCGCCGTCGCCGGTCCGGGCGAGCTGGTCGAGCAGGACGCCGCCCAGGTCGTCGATGAGCCCGATGCGGTTCTCGAGCGTGTCGTCCTCGCAGAACGCGGCCATGGCTGCCATGGCTGCGGTGTTAAGCGTAAGTTCTCTCATTCCACACCTCCTGCGGCTGCCGCCACCATTACCATGGCCAATGTCGCGAGGCTTGCCCGGATGGCCAGCCGGCGCGAGACCTCAAACCCCGCCACGCGGCTGTAGAACCCTGACCTCGTGTCCAGCCACCGGTTGACCACTCTGCCCAGCTCCCTCACCCGCTCCGCGGGTCTCACCTGCGCTTGGGCTTGCATGGTGATGTTTGTCGTTTGTACTTGCATAATTGCACTGTTGTTATTCCATTGCCAGATTTACGATGGCGCGTTGACACAGGAAATGGCGGCTGCGCTCCGCTGGAATAACAACAGTGACTTCACCCGATGGGCTTAATCTTATTGTACGGAAGGCAACCGCCAAGTATTGATACGCGAGCAGCCGCTCGCTTTTGGGCATTAAAAAAGCCCGCGTCTTTAAAGGCATGAGCAATGACCGCTGCTCACCGGAGTGGACTACCACTGTTGTTATTCCGAGAGCAAAGTTAGCGATAAGTTTTCATAGTGGCAACAAAAACGGGGAGTATTTTCAAAGCATCCCCATATTTTAACATTCGGGCGCCGGAAATGCCATAAGGATAGAAGCAGGATTCTAAAGAGCCCCCGACGCATCACGCGCCGGGGGCTCAGAGCTCATTTAACATAATCTAGTACTGGTCTCTCTATCAGAGTACCAACATTGATATCTTCTTTGAATTTCTGCAAACCTGCCCTAATCTTTGACAATGCTTTCTCTTTGGGAGCCCTCTTGCCGCTTGCATACTGGCGGAGAAGCGAGGCGTTCATGCCGATATACTTGGCAAATGCGGTAACGTTGATGGGGTAATAGTCGAAGATGGAGCCGACATCCATAAGGAAGTTGAATTTTAATTCCGGCATTTTCTTGCCTTCCTCTTCCAAGTAGTCCTTCATATCTTTTAACCCGGAATAGAAGTCCTCTATCGTCTTCCTCACAGAGCTTCCAGCGCCGATGACGCTCCACTTGTCAACTTCCTCCTCCATGAAGCAACTATAGTTCTTGTCGCTTGCCTTTTCGATGATAACGTTTATGGTCTTTGGCATATATCTTATAGTTATTCTCTTAATAAAAAGAGCCCATATTATGACCTCTCTCCCGGAGGGGAATCCCCCCGGAACGTCTTAGCGTCCGAGGAGACCCCGATAGAGAGATTTGAGTGTTCCTGTTGGAACCTCTTGGCTTCCGTGGCGAGGGATTGCCTTTTTCCGCCCTGTTATAGGACTGTACCAGACATCGTGGTCGCCACCATGACGGAGTAAGTAGCATCCTGCTTTCCTTAACTCCTTCAGAAGTTGTTTGTAAGTCATAATGTTAATGAGCTCTTTGTCCCTTAGGACGATGCAAAGGTAGCTATAAAGTTACAATCTGCCAAATATTTTAGTAACTATTTTGCTACCAAACCTAAGATTTAACATTTCATCATAAAAGCCTGGCAAGTTTAATGTCGGGCGGCAACTATTTCTTCCTGATGCGCTCCAGCTCCTCGGCCTCGCGTGCCTTGGCGTCGAGCTCGGTTAGCGCCCGCCAGCAGTCGAGGGCGAGCACGGCGGCCTCCTTTGTCGGGTCGCCGCCGGTGAGGGCGCGCAGCTGCGCGTCGTACATGCCCTGTATCTCGCGGCCTGAGAGGCGGTCGGACTCCTCGTCGTCGGTGGCGGCCTGCTTCTGCAGGAAGTGGCTGAAGTTGTCGGCCATCACTTTCTTCACGTGCATGTACCACAGCATCGTGCCCAGACGCTCGCCAGGCGTGAGAGTCATTTCCTCCACCTTGCGGCCACCGTCGTCGACGGCGTTGCCGGTGCCGGCGGCCAGCCCGTTGGCGCCACGGTAGAGCCACATCGCCACGTTGTCCATCCACGCCATGTCGCGCATTGAGACGAACATCTGCCAGTATTTCTCCGCCATGAGGTAGTCGTTGAACGACACCTTGTGAAGATCTACATCGACCGCATGGAGGCCACAGACCGCATCCAACCTACAGTCCATGTCCTCCAATTGGTCGATGAAGTCGAGCTGGTGGATGAAGCTTTGCACCTGCCACGTCTCCAAGTACACAATCCGCCTCTTGCCCTCCACCCTGACATGGCACCGCCAGCCGTGGCGCGTCTTGCGCTCCACGCCGATGCCGCAGAGCTTGAAGAGCGCGAGCGTCTTCACCTCTGTGGGGTCGGCGTGGGTGGCCAACAGCTCCAGAACCGTGCGCAGCTGCCCTTGCGAGAGCTGCCGCCACGACGTTGGGCAGGAGAGGTTGATTGTTTCCATCAGTTTATAGTTTTAAGTTTTAAGTTTATAGTTTTAAGTTTCAAGTTTCAATGTGGATGTCTTAACTTTCAACTATCAACTTAAAAACTTTCAACTTCCATCATCCGTTGAAGACGTAGCCCGCGCTGTCCTTAGTGTTCCTGTATGGCTCATAGTGGTTGGCCTTGTAGCTTGCGCTCGAATGGTAGAGGGCGAAGGTGGTGGCGTCGGCCTCGATGGTGCGCATCAGGCGGCGGAAGACCGGCTCCTTGAGCGCGCCAGCGCCCTTCAGCCCCCACGTGTCGGTGAACTTCACCACCAGGCTCATCACCTCGCGGTATCCGTCGGTTCTTGCAGTGTCGGAGCGGCGCATGGCGTCGAGCATGTCGTCCATCAGTTCGTCGCTGACCTTGGTCCGCAGAGTCTCGTCGGCCTGCTCGATGGTGGGCTGGAACTGGTGCCAGTCGGTGGAGGAAGCCCCTCGGTGGGTTTGGAAGAAGAAAGTGTATTCGTCGTAGACGTGGCCGATGAAGAAGCGGGCTTGCGCCGTCTGCCCCCAAGCGTCGCCGCGCAGCAGGTTGAGCGTCTGCGCCAGCGTGCGGTGGTAGTGGGTGCGCAGCTGCGCCTCCAGCGCGTCGACGCGCTGCTTCGACGCCGGCGCGAGGTTGTCGTTGCTGACCACGCCGAAGCCCGTTGGCGTGAGCACGAGGTCCAATTGGCGCAGCACCGAGAGCAGCGCCGAGAGGCACACCAGCTGCTTGTAGGTGGCGAGAAGCCGCGAGCCCTCGCCCTTCTCGTCGATGAGGGCCATGCCCTCGGCGCCAAGCAGCGCGTCGGCGGCGAAGTCGAGTTGCGCCTCTATCGCCGGGCTGACCGCCGCAAACACGTTGTCGCTTGCCGCCGCGCCCACTGGCAGCGAGCGCTCGAAGTCGTCCTTACTTATCGTTATTTTCATCTTCTTGTTGGTTTGAGTTTCCTGATACTTTCTTCGCGTCCTTGTTCTCGTCGAGGGTGGTGAGCATCAGCATCGGCACGTCGACGGTGCAGCGGTCAGCCCAGCCGTTGTAGTGCAGTATCACATGGTAGGGCTTTGTCATCACGTCGTGGTAGGGCTTCTCCAACGCCTGTTTCAGCGTGAAGAGCTCGCGTTTGTCGCTGCCCGAGTTGTTCATCTGGCTCTTGCCCGGGGTGGCTCCTATCAGGTTGGGGTGCACGCCGAGGGCGAAGCAGAGGGCGTTGGCGGCCTCCTGCATGTCGTCGCTCCAGTTGCCGCCCTCCTTCTTCGACGGGTCGTTGAGGTTGATGATCCTCACCATGCGGTTCTCCTTGCCGTTGGGGTCGATGTAGTAGCCCGTTACGAGAGCCTTGCCCGCGTTCTCCACGCCGCACACGAAGTCGATGATGTTCTGCTTCTCCTGCTCCTTGCGCTCCTGCCGCTTCGCCTCGTCCTCGATGTGCTCATTTTCGCACACGTTGTCCCAGTACTCCTCGTGCACCTCTATCTGCACCCTCGGCGCGGAGGTGTTCTTGATCATGTACCGCTTGCCGATGCCGATCAGACGGTAGATGTCGTACCACGAGTCGCGGAATATCGACGAGTAGAACGGCACGGGGTAGTACTGGTAGCCTGGCGTGGCCATGCGCGAGAGGATGGCGAACTTGCGGTCGCGGGTGGGCTTGTTGTGGCGCAGGCCTGTGGCGGGGTCAGGGCGCAGCCCCATGCGCACCTCGAGGTCGCCGAGCGGGTCCCAGTAGTCGAGCAGGGGTATGGCCTCTATGCGCTTCTCGTTGAAGTGGCCGACGCGGAAGTCGCCGAAGAAGACGTGCTCCACCCGGCCGCTCTTTGTCGACTGGGCGTATTCGAAGCGGCAGTAGCAGGCCTCCTTGTTGCGCACGTTGACAATCCGTTTGCCGTCGCGCGAGAGGATGATGCAGGTAACCGAGAAGTTGTACATCTTCATGTCGGTGGCCTGCTCCATGAAGCACTCCTGCAGCGAGTTCCTGAGGCAGAAGTCCACAATCTCCGGGTCGTCGACGTCGCGCTTCTCCTTGCGGTCGACGAAGCGCAGCCCCTGTCCGTAGCAGCTGACGACGTTGAACGCCTGGCACTGCGCCGTGATCATTTTGTCCATCGTCCACTTCCTGACGGTGTATGGCAGCATGTCGTCAACGCCGAAAGGCACGTATTGGTAGCCGCGCCCGGCGATGGTGAGGGGCTTCACGTTGACGGTGCCGTCGTCCTCGTCGAAAACGGTGGAGGAGTCGGTGCCGTACTCCGTCGCTATCGATGCGGAGTCAATTGCCCTGCCCACGCCCTGCGGGATGATGCGGAAGCGCTGCACGCCGTCCTTCTCGCCCGTCTTTACAAGTTCCATTTTATTGCTCATAGATACACTTTCATTCCGTTTATCTCATAGATGAAAATCTCCGGCACGAGGCGCAGCTGCTTGCTCACGGGGTTCTTTATCCGCAGGTAGCCGCCGCGCCAGTACTGGTGGTGCACGAGCCAGCCACGGTAGTAGACGCGGTGGCCGTCGGAGCGGAAGGCGCGTATGTTGAGCGTCTGGCGGTGCTGGTAGGCGGTGTCAATCAGCCGTTGCATCTCAGAGAAGTGGATAACCTTACCCATATACTCATCATTCATCATTATTTATATGAAGCTTGCGTCGAACGTGTCGTCGAATATCCTGCCCACCTTCAGCCCCTCGGGCACGTTGTGGTTTCTTTGCGCCAGCGTGTAGCTCAGCTGCAGGCGCGGCAGCTCGTCCGGGTCGTTGGTCCACTCCGTCTTCTGGTCGTCCACCACAATCTCGCGGCCGATGGTGAGCTTTCCGCTGGAGACGGTGGCCAAGCGCACCAGCGGCGAGCGCAGCGCGTCGAGAGCCCACCAAGCCTGAGCCTCCGAGAGCGGCCCCGTGTCGGCCTTCATCGTGCGCGTCTCGGTTATCTTGTAGCTCCGCCGCCGGCCGAGGATGTAGGTCTGGTCGCGCTTGTAGGATGGCGAGGCGGTCAGCGTGCCGAAGCAGTAGAGCAGCTCGTCGACGCCCAGAGAGTTCTCGAACACCAGCACCGGGTCGGCCTCCTTGTCGCTGAAGTCGACCAGGTAGCGCTGGTGGCGGTAGCCGGCGTAGATGGTGTAGGCCGCCAGCGTCGTGCCGTCCTTGGCGAACTGTCCCGGCGAGGCGTCCACACGGCTCACCCCGTAAGCCACAGGGAAAACGCACATAAAAATACATCACATTAAAGGTTGTATTCTTCTTTCTCA
>CAZRSL010000087.1:0-9884 GCA_964602785.1 uncultured Prevotella sp. | reverse complement strand
TATTCCGATTGATTTGATAATAATACGATTTATTACGGGATTCCATCCTGTTCCAAATATAATCTATATCATCCAAATCTTCACGGCGACCACGATGAGTTTGCTTTGTTATGGATATTTCTAATGCATCATTAACCAACTTTTTAAGTTGGTTTTGGATGTATCTTGGAATATAAGCAGTTTGTTTCTTTACATCTATTTTGAATATATCATCAAGACTGTTCGGAATATCTACCCGTATTCTTGCGTTCTTTGTCAATTCTGAACGTGGGCGCATGCCAAACCATGTTCCCCATACGATAAGTCTATAATTGCGATATATGTAGAATCCTTGTTTTGATTTTAGGCTTTCAACACCACCAACTAATTGACGGTCTTTGTTCTTTAGGTCTGATGCATAAGGCAAAATGAAAGGCTTGACTTTAACCTGCCTTTCTATGCCATTACTGTCGTCTATCGCTATGGAGACTTCTTTCTTAGTTGTTGTTTTAGGGTGATTCTCCAAGAAAGGATCAAGACCTTTTACTTGTGAATTATTGATATAAATAGAAATGTGGTTTTTGGTCTTTGAATTTAAAAATCTATGGAAAATCAATGCAACAGCATCGTTGACGGTTTTCTTATAATCGTTTAAGGCCTCATACACTTGACCATTACTGGATTTCGATATGACATCGAAGTCACGCCATATTACTAACGTTCCCTGCCCTTGGGCTTTCAGTCTGTCTATATAAGGAAGATTGCTTATTTCTTCCTTGGAATGTTCCTTAGTGATCCACTCTTCTTTTTGTTTTATATAATCATAATCCCATGTGTAAGCATGGATTTTTCCTTTATATTTACTTGCGACAGTTAATTTACGGCACATGGACATAGAGGCGGATTTCATTCCTAAGCCAAATCTACCCAAATCATCAATATCACGCTGATCCTCAGAAGAAGAACTACCATAACGCATTGCCTCAAATAGGTTGCTGTCTGACATGCCGGAGCCATCATCAAGTATGCCGACAGCTAATTCTTCTAAGGGATTTTCTGGAAAATAAAGATGAACATTAACACAGTGAGCACTTATACTATTGTCAATTACGTCGGCAATGGCTGATTCGAAGGTGTAACCTATCGAACGCATGGAGCCCATTAGTATATTGGCTCGTGGTGTGTTGGTTCTGTCTTTACTCATCTTTCGGATAATATGATAGTATCTTTTGGAATACAGCTTTTGCCAGTAAAGGTGGAACAGCATTCCCTATTTGTTGTTGAATATGCGAGATAGGTCCTTCAAACCAAAAAGTATCTGGGAAACTTTGTAATCTCGCTGCTTCTCTTACAGAAATGCCTCTATCTTGTGTCGGGTGTATTAGCATACTCTTTCTGTAATTAGAAATAACCACAGAAGGCTCATTTTCTTTTAGTCTCTTATAAATACCACTATGACATCTTTTCTTGTCGGCATAGTTCGTCATAAGAAAATCTGGGATAGCACGCCAATTTTGTCCTTGCCCAATATAGTGGTACCGTTGAATAACTAAGTCATTGTTCCTCGAAACATAGTTTTGTTTAGACTTATGGGAGCCATTCCTCATAAGTTTCTCATATTTAGTGGCTTTCTTTGCCGGCTTGGAATATTTCATGGATTCAAACATGTCTCCATTATTTAAAGGAGGAAGATCATCAATGGCTTCTTTTACAGTTACTATATGCTCAGTATCAGGCTCAGGAAATTCAAAATTAATGTCGTCAAGATTTCCGACCATAAAAAATCTGTTTCTTTTTTGTGGAACTCCGTATTCATGTGCCCATAATACAGCATGATTAACCTTATAACCAAGATCTTCAAACAAGCCCTGTACCATGTCCTCAAGATGTCCCTTTTCCATTTTGGTAAATCCCCAGACATTCTCAAATAGGAACCATTTTGGTTTGATGTCACGTACAAAACGAACAAATTCCCTAAAGAGATAATTCTTAGGATTTTCCATATTTCTACTCATAGTATTAGACATCGAAAATCCTTGACAAGGAGGACCTCCCATTATGATAAAAACAGACTGATTCTTAAATTGAGTCGCATCTACGTTTTGAATATCCTTGTCTATAACATTAGCTTCTGGATGATTGCGCCTATAGGTGGCAACAGCACTTGCATTAAGTTCAATGGCCGTTTTTACATCAATTCCTGCCCATTGAGCTCCAAGACTTAATCCTCCTGCACCTGCAAATATGTCGATTCCTATCGGCTTCATAACGAATTCGTCTCTTTCTTTTGTTTATTTTGGGTTTCTTTTTAATGTGCAAATTTAATAATAATGTTTGTATTTAACGAATAAAACAAAGCAAAAGTTACTTTATCCATAAGATTTATCAGAAAGTAATTATTATTATGTACTTTTGCAGTCATGGATGACCTCACAAGACAACAACGGCATAAGAATATGGCTTCGATTCGCTCGACGAACACGAAGCCAGAGGTCCTTGTGCGCAAATATCTGTGGCGACAAGGTTTCCGCTATAGGCTGAACAACCCACGACTGCCCGGTCATCCTGACATTGTGCTGCGTAAGTATCGCACATGCGTTTTCGTCAATGGTTGCTTTTGGCATGGGCACGAGAATTGCAAGTATTTCCGTATGCCAAAGACCAACACGGAGTTTTGGGAGAAGAAGATAAACCGCAATCGTGAGCGTGACAAGCAGGAGCAGAAGCGTCTCGCCGATATGGGTTGGCACGTAATCGTCGTTTGGGAGTGCCAATTAAAGCCCAACAAACGGGAACAGACGCTTGCCTCGCTGGCCTTTACCATCAATCATATCTTCCTCGAAGACCACGCATCATCCTATCCCCACTTGGAGGAGGACGGACAGCTTGAAATGGCTGCGGAGCCGTTGTAGACAATAACTTATACATTTTTGTGATATGGCAAGTTAGTTAATGTTACTAAACAAAAAGAGGGCGCATCAGAATTTTGATGCACCCTCACTGTGAGTCCAACATTAGCCAAATCAATCTACGAAGAGATTTGTTTCGATGCCCGCCACTTACTTAGCGTCTTGGGATTCATCATCTTTATGTAGTTGCCGAAGTCGATGGATTCCTGCTGGTCGGCTGTCTTGCGGAATACACTAAGATCTTGGCCACAATAGTGGCAGCCGACTTGCCATGCCAGCGAAGTCGATAGGCTCGCCCAACAAAACCGCGAATTGGCCTAAAAAAGAAACCGCCACGCACTCAAATGTAGCACGTGGCGGTTTTGCGCTTAATCGTCATTGACTTTGTACCTGAGCCATACCGAATCGTCATCCATACGGCGGACATCGGTGAGCTTCAGCAGCCAGGGGTGGATGTGGCCGGCAGGCACACCGTCGAAGGCGCAGGCGAAACCCTCGCGCCCGTCGATGGCAGCACCGTAAAGCATGCTCACCTCGTCGAGCAATCCGGCCTGCAGGAATCCGGCATTGATGTGTCCGCCACCGACCACGCCGACGCGGCGCGTGCCGAACTCATTGTAGAGGATGTCGAGAGCCTTGGCAAGGTCGATGTGGCCTTTGCCGACAGCGATGTAGGATATTCCCTTGCTCTTGAGATAGTCAAGATACTCCTTGCTCGCGCCCTCGCTTGTCAGCACAAGTCTGTCTTTGGTGTCAGAACCAGGATAACGCAGCGTTCCGTGGGTATCACAAATAACATCCCAATGCTTTGCGTCATGCGACTTGTAGAAGTCGGTCTTGCCAACGGGAGTGGCGTCCTTGGGCAGGAAAGGCTCCGGCTCGGCATAGTGCTTCACTGCCGTCCCCTTGCCCTCGATGCTTGTGTCAACATTCAGCTCGTCAAGCGAAACATAATAACCGTCGGAGCCAATCTGCTCGGTCATGTCGCAGTCGATGCGACCGTCGAGCGATGCCATCATGTGGCATACCACGTATGGTTTATTCATAATCTTTGTTTTTTTAATCTGGTGCAAAGTTACTGCCAAAAGGCCGGACTTCGCTTATACTTATTTCTGAATCTAATACCCTATTTACTGTATTTCCACCAACCCCCGTTTCATTGCGTCACGCATGTTCCCCACATCCAACGCAACCAGCCGCCACAAGCCATTGAACAGCTCGTTGCGGCATAATTGCGAGGCCATTTCTCACGAGTGTTTTTTCTTGGGATTCTTGTTCAGTTTGCACTGTATGCTCAGCATGAGATAGGACGGCAGACTGAGTTGCCACGTCTCCGTGCGGGCTTGGGCGTTGATGGTGGTGCGGGTGGAGGAGATTTGATGCAGCAGGTCGAAGGCCTTGGCGGCCACGAGCAGACGGCCACGGAAGAACGAGCGGTCGACCTGAGCATTCCACAACAGGTCGTCGGTACACAGCGATCGGTCGGTGTAGCCACGCCGGCTGTACATCCTGATGTCGGTGAAGAGGTGGAAACCCCACGGCAGGTCGGCTTGCACCGTCGTTCCATAGTTGAAGTCGACGCTGTTGATGTTGTCCACGCTCGCCGACCTCACGCCATCCCAAGCGACAGCGCCAAGCAAGACGACGGTGAACTTTGCGAACTTGCATTCCAGTTTCAAGTTCTGGCCGACAATGTGTTGCTCCACTGTGCTCTTGGCATCGTCCTTCATGTCGACGCTGTGGATGTAATTATAAGATGTGTTGCCCTCCATGTTCAGCTTGCGGTCGTTGGTGAGGGCACGGCGGAACTCCAGGCTGCTGTTGCTGTTCCAATTGCCGTTGACGTTGACGGGCATGTAGGTGTAGGCACCCGTGCTCGCGTCGTAGATGGAGTTCATTGCCGCGAGATTTTGCGTCATGGAAGCGGCGGAACGCACCATGAGAAACTGTCCGTGGGTGCCGAAGCGGGTGCTGAAAGAGAGTGAGAGGTTATGCACAGTGCTTGGCCGCAACTGAGGATTGCCGCGCCGCACGGCCAGCGGATTCGACGTGTCGGTCATGTCGGCTCTCAGTGCAAGGTCAGCCGACCGCATCTCAGTGTCGTAATGCAGCCGGTAGGTCTCATGCCAGTGGCGCGTCTGGTACTCCATGTCGGCACTTGGCTTCAGCAGCCAACGGTGGTCGGAAGGACGTGCCGTGAGCTCGCCACGCTGATACACACCGTCTTGGTTGACATAGTTTGCGTTCATTTCAGTGGTAAAGCTGAAATACCGCCCTCGCTGGCCGTCATAGTCGTGCCGGTGCAATGAGGCGGCTATCTGCTCCTCCCGGCGGGTGCTGACACTGTGGGGGCTGTTGGCCGCATCAAGCGAACGGAGGTAATCGGTTGTCGATGGTGCCTCCTCACTTTCATCAATCCAGTCCAAGTGATAGAGGTCGTGCAGCTCATGGCCGTGCCACTGGCGATGGCCCATGCTGAAGTTCAAGTGCCAGCCACTCAGCAGATGCAGGGCGTAGTTGGCGTTGAGTTGCAGGTCGTAGGAGCGGGAGGATGCGTTGGTCAGCCGCTCCTGCCTGTCGTCGGGCTTCTCCCCGTTGGCATATCTCAGCAGGTAGTGGCTGTTGCCGTCATTCTTCGCCCCCTTCCATTGGCCTTGGGCTGACAGCATGAGGTCGTCGCCCCACGGAAGCGATTTGTGGTAGTCGAACCTCTGCGCCGCTGACCACTGATGGCCTTTGGTGGCTGCGGCATCCCGCACATTGTTGACCATGAGACCGAGCATGCGGCTGCTCTGGCTCGTGCTGAACACGCTGTCGATGATTTGCGCCACGCCCTCTCGCTGCTCGGCTGCTAACTGGGCACTGCGCGTGAGCGCGTCGTCGTCCTTGTGGGAATAGTCAAACCGCGTGTCGGAAATCAGCCCGATGTGCTTGAGGGTGAGATGGTTGTTGACGTTGAGCGACAGGCCGCGGTTTGTCGTCTTGCCGCTACTGTATCCAAACACGTCGCCTTGCTGCAGAAACTGCTGCGAGGCCGTGCGCTGCCCGTTCTTGCTCTTGCTCCACAGCAGAGAGGCGTTAACCACTTCCTTGTAGCGGCCTTGCTTGTCGTCGACAGAGAGCTCACCGCCCACGTTGTAGGCCCTCGTGTCGCCCTCGGGACTGGTCAGCTGCCCCCAACTGCCGTCGCTGCCCGGCCGTCGCGACTCGTTGATGTTGTTGGCGTTGCCATAGAGCGAGAGCCGGGAGTTGTCGGTGAAGCGCAGTCCGAAGCCACGCCCCAACCACCGGCCGTGTGTGCCGGCGCCAGCCTCCACATTGCCGAGATAGCCGATGTTGTAGTCCTGCTTCAGCCTGACGTTCATCACGTAGTCAGGGCGTTCCGCGTCCTTACCCATGAGCTGGTCGCGCTCGGTGCGCTGGTTGTAGAACTGCAGTTTGTCGACGGTGTAGTAAGGCAGGTTGTCGAGCATGACGCGGTTGTTGCCCTTGAAGAAGTCCTTGCCGTTGAGCGTCAGGTAGTCCACCTTTCGGCCGTTCATGTAGATGTCGCCGTTATCTTTCAGCTCGCAGCCGGGCACGCTCCTCACCAGCGACTCGAGCATTGAGCCCTCCGACAGTTTGAAGGCACGGGCGTCCACCTCTATCGTGTCGCCCTTGTAGTACAGCTTCACGCGCGTGGCCCGCACCACCACCTCGTTCAGGTCGTAGGTCTGTTCCTCGTCGAGTTTTCGCTTCAGGAGCATATCAGGAAAGCGGAACGAGTTGAGCCTTGCGGGATGCTTCATCTCCACCGTCATCTCGTTGGTGTTATAGTCGGGGTGCTCCACCCTGACACGGAATTTGGCGGCGCGCCGTGGCACAGCCAGCAACCACACCTGCGCGTCGTGGCCGCCGCTTCCCCGCTTCGTGCGCAGGGTGTCGATGACCGTTCCCGTCGTGTCCATCACGGTTACAAGGGCGTTTCTGATGCCATAACCCGTGAAAGAGTCCTTCACAAACTGGCTGACGTAGATGCTGTCCCTTTGTCGGGCCGATGCCATGGACGGCAACAGCAACAGGCACAGAAGCAATGCTCTCATAGTTTGTCTCATAAGTCGGTTAGATTGGGTTGACATATACAGCATCATTGCAAAGCATGGGTTGGCCGAACACTTCGTCAGAAATGCTTATTTTGATGCAATATTATAACAAATTGAGGTGTCGGCGAGCATTCTGTGGATGATTTTTGGGTTCAATGTGAAATATTCTTGTTAATCAACATTTTGAATAATATATGACGGTGATGACCCTGGAAGCCCCCCTCAAGAGTCTTTGTATTCATCCACATCAAGGATTGTGAATAATCTTTACATTATTTCGACCTCGATTAGCCTTTCGCAGGTAGTGTCAGAAAATCGGGCTGACACTTTGCTCGCATATATGGCGATTTACTTTCTTTTTGCAAAGTTTTTGCCCCGTTTTGCTAACCGCTTTGTTGAGATTTCAGAAAAATCGTCTTGATTTCCGAAAGAGCCTCTTTTGGGTCGCGAAAGAGCCTCTTTTGGACTCTGAAAGTGCCTCTTTCAGGATGCGAAAGAGGCTCTGACACACTGCGAAAGTGCCTCTTTCGCAATGCGAAACAATTGCCACGAAAAATGCTTACAATGAAATTGGAAGTTAGGGGGATTGTTCCCATCTTTGAAACCATTACCTCAAGTTTCGGAAGTAATGCCATGTGCCGTGATTAAACACATTCCTACACGTAGGGGCATGATTTATCATGCCCGAAACACTGAATCATTGCAAATGACGAAGGTGTATCAAAAATGAGGTCAGAGGCCTCATTTTTGATACACCCCCTACGATTTCACAACCAATGGCTTCCAATGAATTACTTGAATCATTAAGACCGGTGTGAAACTACTTGCCCACGCTGAGGCGCAAGCCCACGTTGAGGCTGAACTGGGTGGGGCGGTCCTTGTAGATGTTGACGACGGAGCTGTGGTTGTCGAAGTAGTGGCTGACGCCGGGCTCGACGTAGGCGCTGACGCCACCGCCGAAATGGTACTCTGCACCCACGGCGGCGTTGGCCGAGTACTGCAGGCGATGCTCGCTGACAGAGGTGGAAGAGCCGTCGGCCTCGCGCTTGCCACTGACCAGCTTGGCCGCCTCTACGCCAGCTGTGGCGTAGACGTCGACTCGCTTGGTGCGCACGATGCTGTAGCCCACGCTCAGCGGCACGCTGACGTAGTGGAGCCGCTGCCGCTCGGTGCGCTCTGTGGCACCGGTGGTGTAGGTCAGGTCGGACTGCAAGTAGCTGTAGCTGACACCCGACTGCAAGCTCCACCTGTCGCCCAGCCTGTAGCGCACCGACACACCCGCCTTGAAGGGCTGGTGGTGCTTGGCTCGCATACTGGTGTCGACAGTGCGAACGACTGTGCCCGTGCTGTCGGCGAAGTGGAAGTTGTCGAAGCCCGACACGGGGTCGCTTATCACGTCGCTCGCCATCTCCGCGCCCATGCCGCCATTGGTCTGGGCCACCATGCCCCCGCCCCAGAATGCGCCGGTCGAGAACGCGCCGGTCGAGTGGCGGCGTGTGGGCTTTGGCGCGTCGTAATAGGTGCTGGAGTGGCGGTTGCCATCGGTCTGCGGCAGCGGCCTCGGGTGGCTGTCGGTTTTCTCTGCTGGCTGGGGAGCGGCTGGCCCATCAACAACGGGGTTGTCGGTTTGGCCGGCCAGCACTTGAGCCACAATCTCAGTATTGTCTTGCTGGGCCGACGATGGGAAGAGCACCCTCACAAGGCGCACCAAATGAGCTCCGGCAAGGCTCTGCTGGCTGTCGGCCACCACTGGCCCGGCCTCGGGGATGGCTTGTGGAGCTGGTTTGGAGGCCGCAACGGGGTTTTTGACGGGTTGCGTGGCCTCATTCCGAGGCACAACAATCCACAAGAGCAAAGCCACAGCGGCAGCCGCGGCCACGGCAATGCGCAACGGGAGCGACACTCCGTGGCGGCACGGCACGGGCGACACGACGAGACCGCGGCGGCTCATCTCCGCCTTCACGTCGTCGAGCAGACCCTCGGGCGCTTTCACCTCGTGGGCTTGCATCTTCAGCCGTATGTCGTCTATCAGTTTGTCGTTCATGTTTCGTTCCTTTGCTTTTGTTTTATCATTCTTGCCAGCATCGCCCGCGCCCTGTGGTATTGCGAGGCCGACGTGTCAGGTTTTATGCCCAGCATCTGTGCTATCTCCTTGTGGCTCCTGCCCTCTATGGCGTAGAGGTTGAACACGGCCCTGTAGCCATCGGGCAGCCGCGCCATCAGCTCCTGCAGGTCGTCGGCGGTCAGCCCTTCGGTGTCGGGCGGCTCGTCGGGGAAGTCGGGCAGCAGGTTCTCGTCGCCATCGGCAAACGCCATCTTTCGCTGCTGCCGCAGAAAGAGCAGAGCCTCATTGACCACCACGCGCGTCATCCAGCCACGGAGCGAGCCCGCGCCGCGATACTGGAACCGCCCGATGCCAGTGAAGATCTTGATGAGGGCCTCCTGCAGCACGTCGCGGCGGTCGTCGGGCGAGGGCACATAGCGGGCACAGGCACCGGCCAGATAGTCGGCGTATTCGGCATATAGCGCGTCCATGGCACGGCTGTTGCCCTGCCTGAACATGCTGAGCAGTCGCTGCTCCTTGTTGTTGTGCTTGCCCTCAAAAAACATGCGCTGTCTTTAATGCGGTTCCTCTATGATAGTTTCCATTAATAAAACACACGAAACATGTATTTCTTGCATCGGCAAAACGAAAAAAATACCTCGACAAGATGGGACAAAAGTTCAACTCACCCAAGGCAGCCAATTGTCGGGCGTGATGATGGCTTTCTCCCTGACATTGTAGGTGGAAAGAATATGTTTTTTAGGATTACAATCCCAAAAACACAGTCAAATGATAAACCCAAATCGGTCATTAGAAAGCATCTTTCAAAAAATGATGTCGGAGACATCACCACTCGATAACCGAGGGTGC
>CAZRSL010000086.1:0-9891 GCA_964602785.1 uncultured Prevotella sp. | reverse complement strand
ACCGAGGGTGCAAGCACCCTCGGTTATCGAGCGGTGATGTCTCCGACATCATTTTCTTAAAGGCACTTCCTAATGACCGATTTGGGTTTAACAAAAAAGGTTCTTCTGGCATTTAGTGTGATAATAGCAACTGATGAGGCCGCTGGCCTCATCAGTTGCTCCAAATGACAATATACCCACAAAATAGAGGCCCCAGCAAAAGGCTAAAGAGCCTCAACAGCACTTTTCGACACGTGCGGAAATGTCGTTTGGCACGTGTGGAAATGTTGTGTGGCACGTGGCGAACAACATTTCCACACGTGTCAAAAGCAAAAAAGAGCCGCTATGACACTTGCAAAGAGGCAATATGACGCTTGCAAAGAGGCCATTCAGGCATGGAGAATGGGCACTTTCGGGCAACTGAAAAGCGGAGTCCAGAAGCATGTGCTATGGCCTCTGAACTCCGCCCAGGATTCTATTATTGGTTGTTTTCCTTATTTCTCCATCTCAAGACTTGCCCAGATGAACGGGCCGACGCCCTTGGGGTCGTTGTCGCGGATGGGTTCGCTCATGTAGTAGTCGAAGCTGCCGTCGCGCTTGTAGTTCTCGCGGCCAGGCTGCACGTATGGGCCGGGGCCGGGGCCGAGACCGCTGACCGAGCAGCAACGGGTGAGCGAGATAGTCTTGTCGTCGTTGACGCGGACGAACTGCTTAAGCAGCCCGGCGTAGGCCTTCTGACCCGCCTTGAGGAAGCTGCCGTCGAGATAGCCCAGACGGGCACCCTTGAGCAGACAATAGGTGAACATGCTGCTGGCGGTGGCCTCGAGGTAGTTGCGCGGATCGTTGACGTCCATCACGTCGTACCACACGCCCGTCGCCTTGTCCTGATACCTGACCACTGCCGTCATGGCCTTGCGGAAGAGGTCGACCACCTCAGCGCGGCGAGCATAGTCTTGTGGCAGCGCGTCGAGCACCTCCACCATGGCCATGGTGTACCATCCGAGGGCGCGTGCCCACGTGTGCTTGCTCTGTCCGTTCTCGGGGTTGGCCCAGAACTGCTTGTGGGTCTCGTCCCAAGCGTGCTTCCAGAGGCCGGTCTTGGGGTCGTAGGTGCGCTTGTCGGTGGTGACAATCTGGCTTACAATGTCGTCGAGATACTTCTTGTTGCCCTTCTTGTACTCCATGGTGTAGTTGGTGTAGAACGGCAACCCCATGAAGATGCCGTCAAGCCACACTTGGTTGGCGTAGATGGCCTTGTGCCAGAACACGCCGTCCTTGGTGCGCGGCTGGTGCTGCAACTGCTTGAAGAACATCTTGAGGGCTTTCTCGTTGCCCTTGCGCGGATAGATGCGCTGCATGCGCTCGATGAACTTGGCCGTGCGGATGTTGTCGAGGTTGAAGTCCTCATACTTGTAGCCCGTAACCTCGCCCTTGTCCGAGATCATGGTCTCGGGGTATTCCTTCAGATAGGCCATTATGTCGTCGTTGCCGTCGGGATAGCGGTTGTGAGCGTCGAGCATTCCCTCCATCTCTATGCCCATCACGTAGCTCCACTTCGGCTTCTTCGAGAAGTCGAGCAGATAGCTGTGGGGCACGCGCTTCATCTCGCTCTTGGCCATCCACACCGAGTAGTGGCCGTCGTAGGGCAGCTCGGTGAGCACAAGGGAGCCGTTCACCTTGACGTTGTCGAGGTTGAGCTTGTCGGCCTGGCCCGTCTGCAAGACGGCCTCGTCGGCCACACCGTTGAAGCTGCAGTTCTTGAGGTTGATGTTGTGTATGTTGTTGCTCTCTTCGAGGCCGTTGATCAGCACGCCTAAGCGGCTCTTCTGGCAGGTTACGTTCTCCATGTAGACGTTGCGCACAGTGGGCATGTGGCCGCGCTGCGCCTTCTCGTTGGGCTCGTAGTTGAGGTTGATGCGCATGACCGACTCCTTGCACTGGCCAACCTTGACATTGCGCATAAACACATTCTCGGTGATGCCGCCACGGCAGGTGTTGGTCTTGATGCGCAGCACGCGGTCGAGGTTGGGCGAGTCCATCTCGCAATTCTCGACAAACACGTTTCTGACTCCGCCCGAGATCTCTGAACCCAGCACCACGCCTCCGTGGCCGTCCTCCATGGTGCAGCCGCGCACGATGATGTTCTGGCTCGGCTTGTTCCACTTCAGTCCGTCGGCGTTGCGGCCCGACTTTATGGCTATGCAGTCGTCGCCGGTGTGGAAGGTGCAGTTCTCTATCAGCACGCCGTCGCAGCTCTCAGGGTCGCAGCCGTCGCCGTTGGGGCCTTCGTTCCATATCTTCACGCCACGCACGGTGAGGTTCTTGCACATCAGGGGATGGATTACCCAGAATGGCGAGCGCAGCATGGTGAGTCCCTCGATGAGCACGTTGTCGCAGTTGTAGATGTTGACGAGCTGCGGGCGCAAGCCCTCGTTGTTCATGTTGCGCTCCTCGATGGGCACGCCAGCCTCTGAAAGCTCGAAGAGATGGGGGCGGCCGATGGCTTGCGACTCCTTGCCCGTCGCCTGGTAGCCGTGCTTGCCGCTCCAGCTCCACCACGTGTCGGGGGCGCCGCTGCCGTCGAGTGTGCCCTCGCCGCTGAGGCCGACATTCTTCTCACCGTAGGCGTAGACGCAGGGCTGGTAGTTCATGCAGTCCATGCCCTCCCATCGTGTCTTCACTATCGGGTAGAGCGTCTTGTCGAACACGAATACGAGCTTGGCGCCCTTCTCCACAACGAGGTTTACGTTCGACTTGAGTGTGATGGCGCCAGTCTCGTAGACGCCCTCGGGCACCACCACCCTGCCTCCGCCCTTCTGCGAGCATAGGGCTATGGTGCGGTTGATGGCTTTCTGGTTGGCTTTGGCAGTGGCCTTGGGCGACGCGCCGAAGTTGGTAACCTTGAATTCGCTTTTGGGGAAAGTGGGAGCCTGAATGCTTTGCTCGATGCTGCGGTAGACGGCATCGTCCCATCCGTCGGCAAACGACGCGAGGGGCAAGAGCGCCAGGCAAAGAATCAATAGTTTGATATCACGCATGGTGTTTTTAATTTGTATTAGTAGATATGCAATTCTCAAATCGCTACAAAGTTAAAGAAAAAATGGTTAACTGTGGGCACGCACAGTGTTAAAAAACAAAATTAGTTGTTTATTTGTTTGCATATTACATACAAACGGGTTAAATTTGCAACAGCATTTTGGGATTTCGATATTTACGAAATCATTTCGGGGTTGGCTGCATCCTGCGCCAACCCCTTTTTAGTCTGCCACCATCATTTATTCCGGACTCTTCGGGGTATTGAAACGGCCAAGTCCCGACTCGTTGCCGCTTGACTCGTTGATGCGCCGGTAGTCATGTCGCCGGGAGCGGCCCACCGAGAAGGCGTAAGTGGCAGTCAGCCGCACCATGTATCTCAGTGGTTTCCAGTCGCTGCGGGTGTAATAGCCGAAACTGCCCACCGTGGCTTTTGTGTAGTTGTCCTGCCCCAAATAATTGTATGCCATGCCCACTGACAAATTCTTGAATTTGTACTGGCACGTGGCACTGTACTGTATGCTGCCATGCGTGAGCAAGTCGCCATCATACCGCTTTGTCGGCGAATTGTAGGCCAAAATCAGCGAGAGATCCTCGAAATGGAAATCCATTTGCCCACCATACCGGACGTAATGGAACCGCACTTTCTCCGAGGGCGTGTCGAACCTGGAAACGAAGCATTCAAGGTAAGGCGAAATTTCAAGCCACTTGAAAGGCCAGTAGCTGAAGCTCATGTACGTCATGCACTCGAAGTCGCCGCCGATGTCTTGCGGCTGAATGTAATATCTCTTGTCATCATTTGGCTTGAATATGGTTGTCGCAATTCTATTGCGTGTGTATGAAGGCTGGACGATGAGCACCACTTTGTTCTTGGTCTTTGGCGGAAAGTAGAGCAGGACCAGCTTGGCCGTGCTTGTCCAATAGCTCTTCAGGTTGGGGTTCCCTGTAGAGACAAGCCACGGCGTCAGGCGGGTCATGGCACCAGTAAGGTTGGATAGCGACGGCGACTGGCTGCGCAGTGTCAGCGTCAGCTGTGCGCTTGCTCCTTTAAGTTTTCCCTCCGGCCACCAGTCGCCATATAGCCTAATGTATGGCAACACATCGGTTCGCACGGTCTCTATGGATTTCTGCTTCCTCAGCGTAAGTCCGATTTGCGGCACCAGCGATATGACCTTCCAACTCCAAGCTCCATAGAGATAAATGAAGCCATTGTGGGAATGGGGCGTGAACTTTTCGCCGAGATATGTCTGCGCCAGTCGGCTGTAGGCATAACGCGCCCCCACGCTGAAATCGCCTCCCCAAAGTTTGGACGCATATCTCGCGTTGGCGATGAGGGAATAGGATCTGTTGTCAACGCTCGACAGCAGGCTGTAATTGTAGTCGGAGGGGCTTTCGGTTGCCATAGTCTCGGTGGCGCGTGAATAGCTCAAGCCAAACGTGTTGACCACATTGAGCACCAGCCTTTTCTGTGGCTTGAAGCTGTAGCTGTAATACACGTCAAGCGTTGTCGAGTTGGTGCGGTCTTTCAGCTGGTGGCTTCCCATGCCGTTTTGCGTCATTCCATCCGACAAGGCTGACAACAATCTTGGGCCGCCTTCCTTCCCGTCGGAGAAGATGCCGTAGAGCCGAGCGTTGAAAAAGCTTTTCGACTGATACCGCTGATACGACGCGCTGATGTTGTGCCACTCGCCCGTATAGGTGTTGTCCTTGCCGATGTAGGTAGCCGCGTCGGTCGAAGAATAGCTGTATTGGTTTGTGTTGGCTATGTCTTTGATGTTGCGGTAGTCCATGTTGTAACCCACCTTGACTTGATTGAGCGAGTCAGAATAAGTAAGTTCCGCCTGATTGTCGCCAAAGCCTGTAGTAACAGAGTTTGACGTGTTCAGATAACCAGAATACTGGCGGTCGTGCCTGCGCCTTACTATTATGTTGGCAACGGGGCCGTCGGTCAGGACCATGTATTGTGCGGGGGCTGTCGGGTAGTAGTCCACCCGTTTGATGTCCTTTCCGCTGTACGACCTCAACTCAAGTCCCGTGGAAGGCACGCCGTTGATGAGGATATAGACCGTCTTTCGATCGTAGGAGAGAAGGTCTTTCTCATTGATGGATGTTATAAACAGTGGCAGCGACGACACCGCGTCGAGGGCGTTGGTGCCGAACTGCTCGTTTTCCTTCGTGAGGAGCATCATCTGGTGGTCGCCCTTGCGGATGATTCTGTCGGCCACGACCTTCACTTCCTTCAGTTTCAGATGGTCGGCAATGAGGTGGATTGTGCCCAAGTTTGTCGTGGCGCTCGTTCGTTCCACATTCTTGTAACCCACATAGCTTATCCGCGCTATGACCTTCCGCGCTTCGCAAGGCACCACGAAGTAGCCGCTGGCGTTGCTTACGCCTCCGGCAAGGATGGTGGAGTCCCGGGGTGAAAGCAATGATATGTTGGCAAACTCCACGGGTCGCCCGCTTGCGTCCACTATGCGCCCTTTATAGCGTAGGGAGGCCTTCTGATTGCACTCCACATTTATTATACTGTCTCCGACCATCGTGGCAGATATTGGGTAGAAGCCTATGATTTGCCTGATGGCGTCGGTTATGGTCAGCCCCTTAATGGTTGTGGTAATGCGAAAGTCCTCAAGGTCGTTGTAGATGAAGTTGATGGTGTATCGCCTCGTCATGCCGCTGAGCCGCAACAAGGCCTCTGGCATGGCCACGTTGTCGAGGGCGAGGCTGACCCGTTGCGCCCTGACGGCTGATGGCAAAAGGATCAGAATGGCAAACAGAATATTTCTCATGGCCTACTCTACGCTTATGGCTCCATCGCGGATGGTAAGGGATATCTGACGGAAACTGTTAAGTACACGGACGGTCTCGTCGAGGCTCTTTGTCTTGTCCCACTCAAAATGGAGCCTTATGCTTCGGGATGCCGGATTGGCAAAGACGACCTTCACGCCATAATACTCCCCTATCTCTCCAAGGATTGTCGCCAAGTCCACATTGTCGTAAACCTTTGTTGCCGAGCCAGTTTTGCCTTGTGTCATGGCTATGGTGTCAGCCTTGCCGTCTGGATTTTCCTTTGCCCCGACAGCTTGCCTGGTTTCAGAAGTGGCATCGCCGCCAGTTGGCACTGCATCATTGACGGTAGAAAAAGGACTCTCCATCACGCCGAGGCGTGTCATGGCAGCAAAGGCAACACCAACAACAAGGACGAAACCCACAAACATGGCCGCCACTCTCACCCATCGGCGACTGCTCCGACTGCTCCGATGACGGGCGGAGAACCTCGCCCACTCTGCGTCAACGTCAACATCTCTCCCAGCGGCCTTCTCTTCCATCAACGCCCGTTTCAGGTTAGCGATGCAGCGTGAGTCGGCCAATATCTCATCAAGTTCGCTGTCGGTATACTTTTCAGGATGTTCCTGGGCGTCAAGAAACCGGTTGCATTTCTCGTTTTCAGTCATAGCTCCAATGGGTTAAATTGTTCTTTCAATAGTTTCACGATGTGTGAGAGATGTTTCCATACAGCTACGCGGCTGAAGCCCGTCCTTTGGCATATCTCATTATACTCCATGCCCTCGACAAAGCGCATGGTGAATATGTCAAACTCCAACTGCGACAAGCATTTATGGGCAAAGTCGCGAAGTTGCCGCAGCAGTCCGTCATCGTCGGTCTCGCTCCCCTCGTCCTGGCTGTCAACATACAGCTTGGCCATGCGCTCGCGGTTGCTCCTGTCGCGCAGACGGTTGAGGCATCGGTGGCGCACGGTGGCAAGCAGATATTGCCCCTCGGTGGAGGCGGCAGGGCAGAAATCGCGCTCAAGCAACGACGAGAACACGTCGCCCACCACGTCCTTGCTCTCCTGGTCGTCGCCGAGAATGCCATACGCCTTGACATACATCGGCTTGTAATACTTGCGGAACAGTATTTCAACTTTCTCTTTCTCCATCTGCATATAAGACACTTGAACAAGCCGAAATGTTAACCCATTCACCAGTTTTTTCATTCACGCCTCGACTTTTTAGAGGAAATATAATAAAAAATGTGGATAGGGTTACCCATATAAGTCGGAGTGGCAATAAAACTCCGCAAGTGGACAAACTCATGGAGTTTCAGTTTGTCCACTTGCGGAGCATCAAATATTATCAAGAAATCCTGTATGGCTATTTCAGATGGCTCTTTATCCACTTCATCTGCCCCAGCTCGGTGGCGTCGCTGGTCCAGTGCTCATTGATGGGCGTTATCAGGCTCTCCTTGGGGCAGTTGAGCGTGTTCCAGACGGCATAGCTCGTGGTCGGCGGCACGACGTTGTCGTTGTAGCCCCACGTCATATAGACCGGGCAACTGACGTGGCGCGCGAAGTTGACCACATCGAAATAGGCCAGTGTGCGGATATTGTTGGGCGTGAGGACCCCTGGCTTCCTGTTCATGTGGGGCCAACCGCCAGTGCGTCCTTTCTCAACATACGCCGCCATGTCGCTGATGGCAGGATGGTTGACCACACACTGGGTTACACGTTTGTCGAGCCCTGCGGCTACAATGCTGAGCGCACCACCCTGGCTGCCGCCTTGCACCGCGAGATTCTTGCCATCCCACTCTGGCAACGAGGTGAGGAAGTCGAGACAGCGCACGATGCCTGCATAGACGTGGCGCATGTAGTATCGGTCGCGGTTGTCGATGCCGTTTTCCATATAGCCATTCGACTCGGAGTTGAATGCGTTGCTGAGGTCGGAGAACGTCGAGGCCGACAGCCGTGGGTCGAGGCCATGAATCTCAATCTCGAAGCGGATGAAACCGTTGTCGGCATAGTAGCGGTGGCGCAGCGGCTCCTTGATGGTCTTTATGCCAGCACCGGGAGGACACAACACTGCCGGACAACTGCCTGGCTTGGCGTCTTTAGGAATGAAGAGATAGCCATACATGGAGTTGTGGCCAACGGTGGCAAGCTTGACGAGATAGCAGGTGAACTTGCTTGTGGTGTACTCCTTGGCCTCCTCGATGGTGTAGCTGAGGGGCGACTTGTGCATGTCGTCGAGCGTCTTCTGCCAGAAGCTCTCAAAGTCGGACGGCTCCTTGGTGTAAGGTTCAATTTTGTCGACATCAAAGCCCACCTTGACGTGGTGGCTGTAGGTCTGCCCATCGACGCTGACGCTCATCCTGAGGCCGCGGAAACCGGGCGTTTTCTTGGTGCCAATGTTGATCACAGCCTTGCCATTCTTCAGCTCCACAGTGCCGTGGGTGTCGTCGGCGAGCATATCAGTGGCCACGGAATAGGTCAACTTGCCATCCCTCGGCACACCGTATTTCAGAAATTCCACCTCAATCTTGGCGTTCTCGCCTGTCTTGTAGAGCCAGTCGGCGTGGTCGGGGGTGGTAATGAAGAGGTAATCGCTGCGGTAAGGGTAGTTCTCGGCCCTCATGCCGGTGAGCGACATAACGGCCAGAAGCAGTAGTAAAATTTGTTTTTTCATGACGGAAATCTGATTAATCTGGTGCAAAATTACCCTTTCTCGTAGAATTACGGGGTGAAAAAGATTTCAAATGGGTCGAAAATAGTCGCAAACTAAGGGTGGCTGAATTATTGTCCACAAAAAATGAATCCAACAGTCATCATATTACAGAATAGGAAAACAAAGAATACAAACCGTAGGGGCATGATTCATCATGCCCGATAGTCTGCATCTTTGCCAATGGCGGGCATGATAAATCATGCCCCTACATTTTATAGATAACAAAAAAAAGCTCTTCCGACATTTGTGATAATAGCAACTGATGAGGCCGGAGGCCTCACCGCAAGATAACCCCCACTCATGCCCGCAGGGCTGAGTGGGGGTATATCGTAAAGTAAGACATCGGCCCGAGCAGGGTCGCCGCTGTTGAGTGGTAGAATATCAGCATTCTATGCAGGAGCGGCGACCCTGCTCGGGTCGATCGTATGAGACGAGCTGTAGACCCCGCCTCACCGTGTTATCGCACGGATGAGACGGGGTTACTTTGCGGCCTCCGGCCTCATCTTGATACACCCTCTTACCTTGCGAAGAGTTCTCCAGGCTCAATGTCTTCGAGTGTCAATCCAAATGTCGGAAGAGCCCAAAAACTCAACCCCACCCCATCCAGCAAAAGGGCTGGACGAGGTGGGGTTGGTGAAAAAATGGAAAATGTCAATTACTCAACCACGATGGGCTTGTACTTCGGCACAAGAGCCTTCATGATGCACCAGCCGATGAGATAGGCCACGGCGCAGATGCAGAAGATGATCATGTAGCCGGCGGGTTTGCCGTCGAAGCCCATGAACGAGAAGGCAGCACCCTGACCCTCAGCGTAGGTGAACAGCATACCCGAACCCTTGTTGATGAGGAACGAGCCGATGCCGCCCGCCATGGCGCCGATGCCAGTGATGGTGGCAATGGTCGACTTCGGGAACATATCGCCGATGGTGCTGTAGAGGTTGGCCGACCAAGCCTGATGGCCAGCGCCGAGCAGACCTATGATGATGGCTGGCCACCAAGGGCTGAACGCGCCCATGGGCTGAGCCAGCAGACCCAACAACGGGAAGCAGGCGAAGATGAGCATGGCACGCATACGGCCGATGTAGGGGTTCATGCCCTTCTTGTCGACAAAGTAAGTGGGCAGATAGCCGCCGAAGATGCTAAGCACCGTCACTATGGCGTAGAGCGTGAAGATGAGGGCAATGGCCATTGGTGAGTCGGAGGCGTAGCCATACTGGTCGGAGAAGTAGGCGGGAGCCCAGAACAGGAAGAACCACCAGACACCGTCGGTGAGGAACTTTCCGGTTATGAACGACCATGTCTGACGGAATGTGAAGCACTTCCAGAAGCTGATAGTCTTTTCCTCGGAGTCCTCCTTCTCGGCCTCAGCCTTCGGGTC
>CAZRSL010000085.1:0-9963 GCA_964602785.1 uncultured Prevotella sp. | reverse complement strand
GTGGGTGCAAGCACCCACGGTTATGGAGCGGTGATGCCTCCGGCATCATCTGCTTTTAACGACCGATTTGGGTTTATCGTTCATAAATCACGCTTAACAACCACCACTGCGCCTGGCGTCAAGCCCGATGGCGGGGAGAAAGCAATGCTTTTGCGGGATGAAAGCGGTGGCTTGGTGGGGCGAAAGAGCCACTCTTGGTGTGGTAAGCTTATAGAGAAAGTTCTTTTTCTACTTAGCTTTTGTTCAGAAGCTACTTAGCAAAAGTTGAAGTCATATTTTCGCAAGTTAGAAAAATGATTTTAACTGGAATTACTCGTGGATTGTGACAACCAAATCTATCACTTGTAGTGGCCATCCCTTGTGGCGGCCATCATTAATGTTCAACCTATTTAAAAAAGGAAAGGACCTTATTTCATGGCCGCCACAAGGGACGGGCACTACAAGTGGATACAGTCTATGAATAAATGCAGGCTAATCCATCCCCAGGTCGACGTGCTCCACCTCTATATCCTCGCGCAAGAAGATGCGGGCCGAGCCACGGAACTTGTCGGGGTTCTCGGTGGTCAGGTAGCGGGTGTGGGAGCCACGGGTGAGCTGCCGCTCCATGTCGGAATGGCGGGCCAGATAGTCTTTCAGGCTCTGGGCAACATAGCCGCCTTGCGACACTATCTGCACGCCCTGGGGGGTGTACTTCTCTATCTTCGGCATGAGCAGCGGATAGTGGGTGCAGCCGAGGATGACAGTGTCAATCTGCGGGTCGAGAGCCATGAGCTGGTCGATGCGCTTCTTCACAAAGTAGTCGGCGCCAGGGCTGTCGGCCTCGTTGTACTCCACCAGCGGCACCCAGAACGGGCAAGCCACCCCCGTAACCCTAATGTCGGGCCAAAGCTTCTGTATCTCCAAATCGTAGCTGTGGCTGCGCACGGTGCCCTCGGTGGCCAGAAGACCCACGTGGCCGTTGCGTGTGATATGGCCTATCACCTCGGCGGTGGGGCGGATGATGCCAAGCACACGACGCTCAGCGTCCCACTGTGGCAGGTCGTTCTGTTGTATGGAGCGCAAGGCCTTGGCCGAGGCCGTGTTGCAGCCCAGCACGACGAGGTGGCAGCCCATGGAGAAGAGTTTGTGGACGGCCTCGCGCGTGAACTGGTAGACCACGTCGAACGAGCGCGGGCCGTAGGGCGCACGGGCGTTGTCGCCGAGGTAGAGATAGTCGTACTGCGGCATCAGCCGGCGTATGCCTTCGAGGATGGTGAGGCCGCCATAGCCAGAATCGAACACTCCGATTGGACCTGGAGCCGAGGGGAAACCACTCATTTTAACGCCTCCCTGATCAGGTTGGTTACGTCGATGCAGTATTCCGGATTGGCGAACGGCAGCGTGCCGCCATCGGTGTTGATGATGAAAGCCAAACGGCGGTCGCGGCCCACACGCTCCACTGCGTTCTTCAGCCGCAGCTCCACTGGTGCCATGGCCTCGGCGCGTGCGCTGTCGAGCAGCTTGCGGCTCTCGTTGCGGAAAGCTATGTTCTTGTCGATCAGCTCCTCCAGCTCCTGCTGCCGCTTCATGCGGATGGTGGGGGCAAACGCCTTTTCGCCCTCAACGAAGTCCTCATACTTGGCATTGAAGTCGTCGGCCGACCGCTTGGCCTCAGCGTCGTATTTGGCTTTCAGGCTCTGCAGCGACTTCTCCGCCGCCTCGTATTCTGGCATGGCTGTGAGCACGGCTTTATAGCTGTAGTAGCCGACGATGGGTTCTACAGCCATGGTGTCGTCGTCAACCTCGGCTTCAGCCTTGACTTGAGCCCCAGCTGTGATGGTGGCGATGGCGCACAAGAGGGATAAAACGATTCTTTTCATAAATCTTACTGTTAATGCAAAAAGGGCATACCACCCTGTAAGCCCCGAATGTTGGCAGTCAGGGCGTACACGGGGGTACGCCCCTATGCGTTTCCGTCAGAAAGAAAGGCTGGTGCGGCCTTTACTTTATCTTGGCAAGCTCAGCCTTCACCTCGGCTGAGATGTCCTTGCTCAGCGTCTCGTTGATGTAGATGGGCTGAGTGGTCTGTGCCTCCATCACGTAGACGTAGCCGTCGCGCTTGGCCACGTTCTCAATGGCGGTGCGCACCTTGGTGATGATGGGGCCAAGCTTCTCCTGCTGGGCCTTGTTGAAGGCAGTCTGGTTGTCCTGAGCCGTCTGCTGTATCTTGGTGTACATGTCCTGAAGGCTCTTCTCGGTCTCAGCCTGCTTGGTGGCGTTCATTGTGCTCTTGGTCTTGTCGTACTCCTCGGCCTTGCGTTGCAGCTCGTCCTGCATCGACTTGAGGTCGTCCTCGTACTGCTTGCCCTGTGCCTGCAGCTCGCCCTGTGCCTTGATGGCCTCGGGCATGCCTTGCATGAGTGCGTTGGAATCAATGTGAGCGAACTTCTGGGCGAACATGGCTGTCGGAGCCAGAAGCATCAGCATGATAATAAACTTTTTCATCGTTGTGTTTTTGTTTTTATTGTTTTTTCGATTAATCTGTTTGGAAATTAGTTGGAATATCCGAGCTTGTCGAGCACCTCGTTGCTGATGTCGATCTTGGGCGAGCCGAAGATGATGCCCGCCGACTCGCTGGCGCGGTCGACCACAAGGCTGTAGCCGCGCTGGTCGGCTATGTCCTTCACAGCGTTGTAGATCTCGTCCTGTATCGGCGTGATCAAGCTCTCGCGCTTCTTGAACAGCTCGCCCTCGGGGCCGAAGTATTTGCGCTTCAGGTCGGAAGCCTCTTTCTCCTTGTTCATTATGGCCTCTTGGCGGCTCTTCTTCTGCTCCTGCGAGAGGAAGACGACCTCGTTCTGGTAGTTCTTGTACATGGTGCCGGCCTCGGTGTTAAGAGCCTCAACCTCGGCCTGCCACTTCTTGCTCACCTGGTTGAGCTGCTCGTTGGCACGCTCATAGGCGGGTATGTTCTTCAGTATGTAGTCCATGTCGATGAGGGCGAACTTCTGTGCGCTCGCTCCAGTGGGGACTATAAGGGCGAAGGCCGCCACTATGATAGCCTTGCCCGCTGTAGCAATCCATTGATGTTTCATATACTTGTTTCCTTTCATGTATTAGTCTTGTGTGTTAGAATTCCTGTCCGAGGATGAAGTGGAACTGGCTGCCGCCCTTGGAGCCCCACACCTTGTCGAAGCCGTAGGCCCAGTCGATACCCATCAGGCCCACCATGGGGAGGAAGATGCGCACGCCGACGCCGGCCGACCGCTTCATGTCGAACGGGTTGAAGTCCTTCACCTGTGTCCAAGCGTTGCCGGCCTCGAGGAACGTCAGTCCGTAGATGGTGGTGTTGCCCAAGAGGAACGGGTAGCGCAGCTCTAAGGTGAAGCGGTCGTAGGCGTATCCCTCGGCGCCACTCGGGGTGAGCGAGCCGTTCTCGTAGCCGCGCAGTCCGATGGTCTCGGTGGCGTAGCTTGTGGAGTAGCCGCTCATGCCGTCGCCGCCCATGTAGTAAGTCTCAAACGGGCTCTTCTTGTATTTGTTGTAGGAGCCGAGCAGTCCGAGTTCCACGCGCGTCATCAGCACAAAGCATTTCTGCCCGTTGGTGAGGGCGGTGAAGGTGCGACCCTTGAACTTCCACTTGTGGTACTCTATCCAGTGGTACTTCTCCTGCATCTCCTGCTGATAGGTGGCCGAGTAGTAGTCGTTGGCCAGGTTCTTGTAGTCCTTGTGGTCGAACTTGCTCCAGGGCGGGGTGAGCGTTACGCTGAACGAGAACTCCGAGCCCATGCGGGGGAACAGCTGGTTGTCGGATGACGAGCGGCTGAGCTCCACGCTCAGGTTGACGTTGTTGGCTGAGCCGTTGGTCATCAGGAAGTAGCGCCAGTTCTTCAGTATGTAGCGCGTGTAGCTGAGCTGCAGGCTGAGCTGGAAGTAGTCGTCGGGCCAGCGCAGACGCTTGCCCCAACCGATGCTGGCTCCGATGAGCTGCACATACTTGTCGGGGTCGTAGTAGTTCTCGTAGTTGTTGTAGTACGATGAGCTGCCGTAGCCGTAGAGGTAGTTGTAGTAGTTGCTCTGCCAAGCCTGGTTGTAGTAGTTGCTGTTCACGTCGGTCTGCTTGCTGTAGAACGCGCTGACGCTGAACATGACAGGCCGCTTGCCGCCGAGCCAGCTTGTGGAGTAGTTGGCCGAATAGCTCTGGTAGTAGGTGCCGTTGGTCTGCACGCTGATGCCGAGCTGCTCGCCGTCGCCGATGGGCATGATGCCACGGTGCTCGCGGTTGCGGTGGAAGAGGTTGGCCATCGAGAAGTTGTTGAGCTTCAGGCCGACGCGGCCGATGATGCCGGTCTGGCCCCATCCGAGCGAGAACTCCACCTGGTCGTTGTTCTTCGGCTTCAGGTTCCAGTTGATGTCCACCGTGCCTTCCTCGGGATTGGGCCTGACGTCTGGCTCGCAACCCTCTGGGTCGAAGTGGCCCATCGACGCGAGCTCACGGGCGGAGCGCATCAGCGCGGCACGCGAGAAGAGGTCGCCCGGCTTGGTGCGCAACTCTCGGCGCACCACGTTCTCATAGAGGCGGTCGTTGCCGTTGATGCGCACGTGGCTGATGTGGGCCTGCTGCCCCTCGTAGATGCGCATCTCCAGGTCGACGGAGTCTCCCACGATGTTCACCTCGGTCGGGGTGAGCGAATAGAAGAGGTAGCCATTGTCCCAGTAGGCACTGCCCACGGCGTTCTCGTCCTGCGAGAGCCGCTTCTGCAGCAATGTCTGGTTGTAGACGTCGCCCTTCTGCATGCCCAGTATGCGGCTCAGGTAGTCGGTGGTGTAGACGGTGTTGCCCACCCACGTGATGTTGCGGATGTAGTATTTCTTGCCCTCGTCCACCTTGACGTAGATGTCGACGTGCTTCGGGTCGTAGTTCCACACACTGTCGCTGACGATGTAGGCGTCGCGGTAGCCATACTCGTAGTATTTCTCTATGAGCTTCTCCTTGTCCTCCTTCCAGCGCTCAGGCGTAAACTTCTTCGACTTGAGGAACGAGCTCAGCTTGCCGGCCTCGTGGGTCTTGGAGAAGGCTCCCTTGCTGAAGAGGCCGCCCTTGATCTTGGTGTTGCTCAGCGCGCTGTTGCCTTCCAGAGTGATCTGGTGCACCTTCATCTTCTCCTTCTTGTCCACGTCCACGTCGAGTATCACCTGACCCTTGTTCTGTATGTCCTCACGCTGGTGGATCACTATCTCGGCGTTCTTGTAGCCCTTGTCGTCGAAGTACTTCTTGGCCAGGGTGTTGGCGCGGGCCAGGATGTTGGGCGTAACCTGTCCGCCCTTGATCAGGCCTATCTTGTTCTCCAGATCGGTGCGCTCGCTCTTCTTCACGCCGATGTAGTTGATTGTGCTGACGCGAGGCCTCAGGGCGAGGGTGATGTGGAGCCACACCTTGTCGCCGACGATGGAGTCGGCAGAGATGCTCACGTCGGAGAAGAGTCCGTGCTTCCAGTATCGCTTCACGGCGTTGGTGATCTCGCGTCCCGGCAGTTCTATCTGCTGCCCCACCGAGAGACCGGAGATGCCCGTCAGGGCATAGTCCTCGTAGCCCTCGACGCCACTGACGTTGATGCCGCCGATGGTAACCACGCGCGGGTTGCCGGCGTAGGTGATGTCAGGGTACAGTATTTTCTGCTGTGCCCTAGCCTCTATTCCGATGGCGAGGAGAGCAAAAATCAGTATAGCCTTATTTAGTTTCGTCATTGTCGATAGTTGTTGATGGCTCGTTGGTGTTGGTATCGTTGTTGTCCACCTGCTGCTCGGTGAGCCCGTAGCGGCGCTGGCGGTGCTGGTAGCTGAGGATGGCCTTGTGGAGGTCGGCCTCCGAGAAGTCGGGCCAGTAGGTGTCGCAGAAGTACAGCTCTGAGTAGGCTATCTGCCACAGCAGGTAGTTGCTCACGCGCAGCTCTCCGCCCGTGCGTATCAGCAGGTCGGGGTCGGGCATGAAGCTGGTTGTCAAGTTCTCGGCCACGGTCTGCTCTGTGATGTCGTCCACCCGCAGCTTGCCCTCCACGGCTTGGCGTGCTATGCGACGAGCGGCCTCGGTCAGCTCCCAGCGCGAGGAGTAGCTCAGCGCCACCACCATGGTCATGGCCGAGTTGCGGGCTGTGTGCTCCTCGGTCTCGTGCAACTTCCGCCTCACCTCGTCGGGTATGCGGCCCAGGTCGCCCACCACGCGGAAGCGCACGTTGTTCTTCATGAATATCTCGTCCTCGAGCGACGACAGCACCAGCCCCATCAGGGCGTGCACCTCGTCGGCGGGCCGGTTCCAGTTCTCGGTGGAGAAGGTGTAGAGCGTCAGATATTTCACTCCCAACCGCACACACTCAGAGGTGATGCGCCTGACGGTCTCCACGCCCATCTGGTGGCCGTAGGAGCGCGGCTTGCCCCGCTTGGCGGCCCAGCGGCCGTTGCCGTCCATGATGATGGCGATGTGGCGCGGTATGTTGGTGGTGTCTGTCTGACTATTCATCTTCGTTGTGGCAGGTTCTGCATTTGGCCATGAAGCTGTAGGTTACGGTGAGCTGCAGGGCCGTGTAGCAGTCGGTGTTCTTAAATGCTCCCGAGCTCTCGACGTAGTAGGGGTCCTTCGCGCCGTCGAGCTTGTCGCTCAGCGACAGGTGGATGGCCCACTCAAGGCCCACATTGAGCCGCTTGCCGGCCTTGTACTTCACGCCCAGTCCAAGAGGCACATTGGCGGTGAAGGCGTTGTTGCCGCCACCGGAGGCGTAGGTTGCGCCTATGCCGGCGAAGACGAACGGCGTCAGCCGCTTGGCTCCCAGATAGTCGCGCCCCGTGCCGTAGGGCAGGAAGTTGAGCTCGTAGGTCAGGCTCACGTCGACGAGCGAGTTGCTGAACTCGTAGGGTTGCTCCTGGTAGTCGGGGTAGTATGTCGTCACATCGTCCGACGAGCCTTTCAGCTTGCCGTAGGAGCCGCTGAGCTTCAGCCCCATGTAGGGATTGAAGTTGTAGCGCGCCACCACCGACCCCATGGGCTGCAAGTCCTTGGTGAGCGAGCCGTTGAAGTCGCCGAGGTAGCCCATCATGCCCGCTCCCGCACCTATCTCCATGCGGTATTCGGGCTCGTCCTGTGCCCGCAGGCTGAGGGCGGAGGCAACCATAAGCAATGTCAGCAGCAGTCGGCTCATTGGCTTCTCTCGTTTATTGGTTGACGATAAATCCGCGCCACACCTGTCCCGTCTGTCCGGCTATGAGCCATAGGCGGTTGCGGCTGTCGACTGTGGCGGCGAAGACGCTGTGCGAGCTGTCGAGGGTCTCTGGCAGCGTGTAGTTGGAGTCGGTGCGCCAGTTGATGCCGCTGTCGAGGGTGTAGTAGACGGTGCTGAACGCCGTCGCCGTGCTGCCGTTCAAGCCGTCGCCGCCGAAGGCTATGGCTCCGTCGCCGTAGGGCAGTATGGTAAGGTTCTGCAGTGCTGGCAGCCGGTGGGTGCGGTAGTCGCCGTCCTCAACGTATGTCCACGGATATGTGGTCGACTCGGCGCTGTTGTCCTCCACGCGAGTCCACGTGTAGGTGAGCGAGTCAGTGCGGGTACCAGTCATCATCAGCACGTCGGTGTTGGCGTTAGTCTGCGATGGATAGCAGGTGTAGCCGATGTTGTCCAAGGGCAGCCGCTGCGCCGAGTCGTCGATGGGACTTGCAGTCCACGTGGAGCCGCTGTCGGCGCTCTCCACGAGCTGCTGATTGGCGTCGAGGGCATAGAGCCGCTTCGAGCTTGCCGCCACGAGGCGGCTGAGGGGCTGCGAACCCACGGCTGTGAACGCGTCGCCGTCGGCGCTGCTCTTCAGCTGTGTGCCGTCGAGCACGTAGAGGCGGCCAAAGGCCACCACTGCGTTGGCCGAGGCCTCAGGGCCGAGCGTGGCGGCGGTGCGTGCCCACGCATCGCCGTCGGTCTCTGACGACATATATAATAATGTGTGACCTTGGCTAAGGCCGAGCACGATTATGTTGCCATTCAAGCTGACCGCCTTCATGCGCTCCAGCTGGCCCAGCTCGTCGCTCTGCCCCATCTGCTGCCACAGCGTGGTGTCGGTGGGCACCTGGTGGGCCACTATCGTAACAGTGTAGCGGCGCATGGCCGTGCGGCTCTGGGAGTAGACTTGCAGCTCGCGGGGCACGCTGAAGTCGATCGAGTCGGTCGACGTAACGTAGCGCAGGGTGTCGCTGTCGACGTTCTTGATCGTTACCACGCCACTGTTGTAGGCCGTGGCGGTGCACAGCACGTGCTTCAGGTCGGCGCCATAAGGCAGCGAGTCTGTGTTGTAGACAAGGCCGCGCTGGTGGTCGATGGCGAATGCGTATGTGGCTCCACTGAACGTGGTGCTTATGAGGCTGTCGACGCTGCCGCTGCTCGAACGGACATAGTAATATCGGTTTATGGATGTGCCGAGGGTGAACGACTGCAGCGCGGCGTCGTTGGCGTACTCGATGTCGTTGTTGTCGTCGTCGCCAAGACAAGAGCCGAATACAAACACCGTGGAGAGGGCCACACAGAGGCACAAAATCTTCCTTACCATTAGTCTGCTTTTATCGAATTTAACTGCAAAGGTAATCACAATTCCTTAAAAAAGCGTGATTTTGTTCTTATTATTACGTAAAATATGATTTTCAGTTGGTTTTTTAATGTTGTTTAGCTTAAAGCCAACAGAATGAATGTTCTATTTTTACCTCTTTTCAGAATTGGAAGTATGGAACACATTGTGGGAATGATTAATGTTGAGTGGTGAATGAAGAATTGGCGCGATGCAAAACCAATGCTTTTACAAACGTGCCTCAGCTGTTTCACTTATCTACCACGGTCGAGACAGAAAAGTGAAACGGCCGAGGCAGCAAAGTGTAACAGCTGAGGCACGATTATGAAAGAGGCTCTTTCGGACAGCCAAAGCACCACCATCGCAACGCCGGGGAGGCTTCGTGCGGTTGCCACAGGGAACGCCCACGAAACAGAAATGACACCGATTTCTTGCGTGTGAACAAATAAAACGCTATTTTTGCATGAAAAAAGCAGCAACCAACAGTCATGAGAGCCACCAAAGAATACGTGGAGAGGAAGTTTGACGAGTTCAACCGCCAGATGTTCGGCGGACGGCTGCCCAGAATACCGGTTGAGCTGAGCGACGCCAAGACGTTTCTGGGCCAGTGCGTCTACCGCCGGCGCAGGAAAAGGAATGGCACAGTGGAGAAATACGACTTCCGACTGCGCATAAACACCCGTATCGACTTGCCCGAACAGCAGATAGAGGACACCATCATCCACGAGATGATACATTATTATATTGGTGTGTTCCAACTGCGCGACACGTCGGCCCACGGACAGCTGTTCCGACGAATAATGAACCAAATCAACGAGAAGTTCCACCGCCACGTGGCAATCACATTCAAGGGCGACAAGCAGCAGAACGAACAGTTTATCGACAAGCGGCCGCGCTGGCACGTGGTGGCGAGGGTGGAGCTCGCTGACGGCCGCATCGCTGTGAAAGTGCTGCCGCGCGTGGTGCGGAGCATACTGCGGTTCTACAACATGATAATGGGGAGCAAGGAGGTGAAGAGCGTCAATTTGTTTATGAGCAACGACGTGTTCTTCAACCGCTACCCCAACTCGTCGTCCCCGAGGGTACATTTCATCGACGACGAAGAACTCTTCCAGCATCTGAGGGGAGCCGAGCGCATGGGTTGCGACGGGCGGACAATAACCAGAGGACTGTAGAATGAGGCCGGAGGCCTCATTCTATATACCCTCTTACCTTGCTTTGAGTCCTCCGTGCTCAAGGTCATCGTGCATCCAAATGTCGGAAGAGCCTAAAAAAGCACTGTTAGAGGGATTTTTTTGAGAGATTTATCCCTGTTACAGGGATTTTCAACTGGATTAAGGTCGGTTCTAAAAATTATGTCGAGCTGGATTTTGAGTTTGTGCGAGTAGA
>CAZRSL010000084.1:0-10198 GCA_964602785.1 uncultured Prevotella sp. | reverse complement strand
AGGGTGCAAGCACCCTCGGTTATAGAGCGGTGATGTCTCCGACATCATTTTTTTGAACGACGCTTCCTAATGACCGATTTGGGTTTAAGTATCAAGAACTTTGGCAAATGAATGTATACCTCTTCCAGAGTGTTGCCCTTGTGGTCGTCCGCCGCACAAACGATACGCAATGTGGATGCGGACGGCCACAAGAGCCGCACCCTGCATAGGGATGTTTTCTGCTGACATTTCCCAATAACTGGCTAACCTGGATTATTCATAGAGTTTGAACGTTATGTACATCAATTGCAGGGGCCGTGCCTTGTGCCGGCCCATATTAATGTTCGACTTCTTTTAAAAAGTTATGACATTGTTTGTGGGCCGGCACGAGGCACGGCCCCTGCATAGGGAGAAAGTAATATCTGTACCCTATGAATAATTCAGGATAATTATTAAGAACTTTGGCAAATGAATGTATACCTCTTGCAGGGTGCGGCCCTTGTGGCCGTCCGCCGCACAAACGATACGCAATGTGGATGCGGACGGCCATAAGGGCCGCACCCTGCATAGGGATGTTTTCTGCAGACATTTCCCAATGACTGGCTAACCTGGATTATTTATAGAGTTTGAACGTTATGTACATCAATTGCAGGGACCGTGCCTTGTGCCGGCCCATATTAATGTTCGACTTCTTTTAAAAAGTTATGACATTGTTTGTGGGCCGGCACGAGGCACGGCCCCTGCATAGGGAGAAAGTAATATCTGTACCCTATGAATAATTCAGGATAATTATCAATAACTTTGGCAAATGAGTGTATACCTCTTGCAGGGTGCGGCCCTTGTGGCCGTCCGCCGCACAAACGATACACAATGTGGATGTGGACGGTCACAAAGGCCGCACCCTGCATAGGGATGTTTTCTGCAGACACTTCCTAATGACTGGCTAAGGACGTAATGCACACGTCAGAAAGTTGGATGCCATGGCCACTATAAAATCCAATTAAATTGTCCTAAATTTTCGCGGCGATTGTTTTGCATTGTGAAAGAGCCTCTTTCGCAGTGTGTCAGAGCCTCTTTCGGAAGCTGAAAGAGGCACTTTCAGAACCCGAAAGAGGCACTTTCGGAGTCCAAAAGTGCCTCTTTCGGAAACCAAGGACGCTTTTTCTGAAATCTCAACAAAGTGGTTAGCAAAATGGCATGAAAAGTTAGCAAAGTGTCAGTGATTATGTTAAAAGTCGAGCAAAGTGATATTCCAATATTTTTACATCGCATAGAAAGCGTATATGGTGGTCAAAATAATGTAAAGATAATTCATTATTCTTCCAGTGTGAAGGCCGCCACACTGGATGATTACCGGCAATTATATGAAGGGGTGCATCAAAATGATGCCCGACACGCTGACACAGACAATGCATTCGCAGCCCCAAGTGGCGCATGATAATGGCCGCCGAGGGCAATTGTAGAGTTAAAATATCGCAAAAGTACTGATATTGATGGGAAAATGAGTATTTTTGCACACTGATTGGAACAAACCCTTGAGGCATGTCTTGCATACTTAACATAGAAACGAGCACCGACGTGTGCTCAGTGGCAGTCAGCCAAGACGGCGCTTGCATCTTCTCGAAGGAAGACCATGGCACCCACAACCACAGCGTGAGGCTCGGAGTGTTTGTCGACGAGGCTCTCTCGTTTGCCGACAACCACGCCATCCCCGTCGATGCGGTGGCCGTGAGCAGCGGACCGGGCAGCTACACCGGCTTGCGCATAGGCGCCAGCATGGCCAAGGGGATATGCTATGGCCGCGGCCTGAAGCTGATAGCCGTGCCCACACTGGAGACGCTCTGCGTGCCGGTGCTGCTGCACGAGGAGATAGAGGACGACGCGCTGCTCTGTCCCATGCTCGACGCGCGGAGGATGGAGGTGTATGCCGAGGTGTTCGACCGCAGTCTGCGCCCCGTGCGCGACATCCACGCCGACGTGGTCAGCGCCGACACCTACCGCGAGCTGCTCGATCAGCACGTGGTGTACTTCTTCGGCAACGGCGCGGCCAAGTGCATGGACACCATCGGCCACCCCAACGCCCGGCTGCTGCGCGACGTGGAGCCTCTGGCCCGCAACATGTTCCCGTTGGCCGAGAAGCGCATGGCCGAGGAAAGATTTGAAGACGTGGCCTACTTTGTGCCCTTCTACCTCAAGGACTTCGTGGCCCACAAACCCAAGAAACTACTTTGACACAATGAATATAAAAGGACTTGACTACAACACACAGCGCGAGAGGCTGATACTGCCTGAGTACGGGCGCGAGATACAGAACATGGTGGACTACTGCAAGACCCTGCCGACAAAGCAGGAGCGCCAGCGGTGCGCCGAGTCGATAGTGGAGATCATGGGACGTATGCGCCCCAGCGCCACCACCGGCACCCCTGACAACGGCCGCAAGCTGTGGGACCATCTGGCCGTGATGGCTGAGTTCGACCTCGACATCGACTGGCCCTACGACGTTAGCGAGGCCAAGAAGATGAGCGAGAAGCCACAGCCGATAGCCTACCCGACGGAGCAGATACCCGTGATGCACTACGGCAAGATGGTGTTCGAACTTTTCGACCAGCTGAAGACCATGCCCGCCGGCCCGCAGCGCGACGAGCTGGCCCGGCTGACCGCCAACCAGATGAAGCGCGACCTCGTGGTGTGGAGCCACGGCTCGAGCGACGACGAGAAGGTGGCCAGCGACTTGGCGAAGTTCACCGACGGCAAGATACAGCTCGACCTGTCGACATTCCGCTTCGACAGGATCAACCTCAAAGACTTGCGTCCTCAGCCCCAGACGAAGAAGAAGAGAAAGAGATAAAAACAATAGAAACGCTGTCATGCAATCGTTCATCATAGAAGGCGGCCACAGGCTGCATGGCGAGATAGAGCCACAAGGCGCGAAGAACGAGGCCTTGGAGGTGATATGCGCCACACTGCTCACCACTGATGAGGTGGTGATAAGCAACGTGCCCGACATTCTCGACGTGCAGAACCTGATACAGTTGCTTGTCGACATCGGGGTGAAGGTGGAGCGCAGGGGCGGCCATGAGTACTCGTTCCGCGCCGACAACATCAACCTCGACTACCTTGAGAGCGACAGCTTCATCCGCAAGTGCTCGTCGCTGCGAGGCTCGGTGCTCATGATTGGGCCGCTGCTGGGCCGCTTCGGCAAGGCTGTGGTGGCCCGCCCGGGCGGCGACAAGATAGGGCGGCGACGGCTCGACACCCATTTCCTCGGCTTCCACAAGCTCGGAGCCAAGTTCACGCGCCCCGACGACCGCAACGTGTGCGAGATTCAGGCCCGCCATTTGCGCGGCACCTACATGCTGCTCGACGAGGCCTCGGTAACTGGCACGGCCAACATAATTATGGCGGCGGTGCTGGCAAAGGGCACCACCACCATCTACAATGCTGCCTGCGAGCCCTACGTGCAGCAGCTGTGCCACTTGCTCAACCGCATGGGAGCCCGCATCAGCGGCATTTCGAGCAACCTGCTCACCATCGAGGGTGTGCAGTCGCTCCACGGTGCCGACCACCGAGTGCTGCCCGACATGATAGAGGTGGGCTCGTTCATTGGCATGGCGGCCATGGTGGGCGACGGCGTGAGAATAAAGAACGCTTCGGTGGAGAACCTCGGCCTCATCCCCGACGCTTTCCGCCGGCTCGGCATCAAGGTGAAGGTGGATGGCGACGACATTCTTGTGCCGCAGATGAACCACTACGAGATAGAGTCGTTTCTCGACGGGTCGATCATGACGCTGGCCGACGCTCCCTGGCCGGGGCTGACACCCGACCTGATCAGCGTGTTGCTCGTGGTGGCCACCCAGGCTCGTGGCAGTGTGCTCTTCCATCAGAAGATGTTTGAGAGCCGCCTCTTCTTCGTCGACAAGCTCATTGACATGGGGGCGCAGGTCATACTGTGCGACCCCCACCGCGCCGTAGTCGTAGGCCACGACCACAAGCGCCGCCTTAAGGCTGGGCGCATGACGAGTCCCGACATCCGCGCCGGCATAGCCATGCTCATAGCCGCCATGAGCGCCAACGGCACCAGTCGCATCGACAACATAGCCCAAATCGACCGTGGCTATGAGGACATAGAGAACCGGCTCAACCTGCTCGGAGCCCAAATCAGGAGGGTGGAGGGCTGATGGTCAAAGCCGACGACTTGTATCCTATAGGCCGCTTGGGCAAACCCCACGGCGTGAGGGGCGAACTGCAATTCCAGTTCACCGACGACGTGTTCGACACCACCGACGCCGACTTCCTGTTCGTGGCGGTTGAGGGGCTGCCCGTCCCCTTTGAGATAGAGGAATACCGCTTCCGCTCCGACGACCTCGCGATAATCAAGTTCGCCGGCATCGACACCCAGGAGGCTGCACGTGAGCTTACCGGCTCTGACGTGCTTTTCCCACGTAGTGAGGCGGCAAGGGCAGAGGAGGGGTTGAGCCTGAATGCCCTGGTCGACTTCAACGTAAAGGACAGCGCGACGGGCAAGACGGTGGGGCGCATAGTCTCAATCGACGACGTCACCGACAACCTGCTCCTCAATGTGCTGACAGCGGAGGGGAAGGAAGTGCTGCTGCCCGCGGCCGACGAACTGATAAAGAACATTGACACCGAGGGACGCGCCATCAGTTTGGCCATTCCCGACGGACTGCTTGACTTATGAAGAAACAGATTTGCATTCTTGGCAGCACCGGCAGCATCGGCACCCAGGCCCTTGACGTTATAGCGCAACACGAGGACGAGCTGGAAGCCTACTGCCTGACGGCCAACAACAGCTATGAGCTGCTGGCGCGGCAGGCACGCAGATTCCACCCTGCGGCTGTGGTGATAGCCAACGAGGAACACTACACCAAACTGAAAGAACTGCTCAGCGACGAGCCCGACATCAAGGTCTATGCGGGGCGCAAGGCTCTGTGCGAGATAGTGGAGGCCGGCCCCATCGACATGGTGCTGGCCGCAATGGTGGGCTTCTCCGGTCTGGAACCTACAATAAGGGCCATACGCGCCCGCAAGACGATATGTCTGGCCAACAAGGAGACGCTTGTGGTGGCTGGCGAACTGATACTGCGGCTCGTGCAACAATACCACGTGGGCTTGCTGCCTGTCGACAGCGAGCACTCGGCCATATTCCAAAGTCTCGTCGGCGAGGATGGCAACGATGTGGAGAAGATTCTGCTCACCTGCTCTGGCGGGCCGTTCCGCCTCTACAGCAAAGACCATTTGGCCACGGCGACAGCTGCCGACGCCTTGAAGCACCCGACGTGGCACATGGGCGACAAAATCACCATCGACTCCGCATCGCTGATGAACAAGGGCTTCGAGGTGATGGAGGCCAAATGGCTCTTCGGAGTGCCGGCCGAGCGCATACAGGTGCTCATTCATCCGCAGAGCATAGTGCACAGCGCTGTGGAGTTTGCCGACGGAGCGGTGAAGGCGCAGCTCGGCGTGCCCGACATGCGGCTGCCCATACAGTATGCGTTCACGTTTCCACGCCGGCTGAGCCTGAGTGGCGACAAGTTGAACCTCTATGGCAAGCGTTTGGAGTTTTTCGAGCCCGACACCGACAAGTTCCCATGCCTGAGATTGGCCTACGAGGCCATTAGGCGAGGTGGCAACATGCCCTGCATACTCAACGCGGCCAACGAGGTGGCCAATCTGGCTTTCCGTCAAGGCCGCTGCTCGTTCCTCGGCATGGCCGACGTGATAGAGCGCACGATGCAGCGCGTCAGCTTTGCCACCGACGCCACATACGACGACTATATGGCCACTGATGCTGAGGCGCGACGCGTGGCAGAGGAGTTTCTGATTTCGAGTTACTAATTTGGAATTACTAATTTGGAATTGGAAACCGCCAACTAACACGTAATTGATAACACGTAATCGATAATTCGTAACTCGTAATTCGTAATTCAAAATTCGTAATTAGAAACTCGTAATTCAAAATTCGTAATTAGAAACTCGTAATTAATAAATGGAAGTAATACTCATCAAGGCCTTGCAGCTCATGCTGTCGCTTTCCATCCTGGTGCTGCTGCACGAGGGTGGCCACATGTTTTTTGCAAGGCTGTTCGGAATAAGAGTTGAGAAGTTCTACCTGTTCTTCGACCCGTGGTTCCACCTGTTCGAGTGGAAGCCAAAGCACAGCCACACCACCTACGGCATAGGATGGCTGCCACTGGGCGGCTACTGCAAGATAGCTGGCATGATCGACGAGAGCATGGACAAGGAGCAGATGAAGCAGCCGCCCAAGCCGTGGGAGTTTCGCACGAAGCCGGCCTGGCAGCGACTGCTGGTGATGATAGGCGGCGTGCTGGTCAACTTCCTGCTGGCCTTGTTCATCTATTCTATGATAGAGTTCCACTGGGGCGAGGATTACATCCCGTCCGAGAGGATGACGATGGGCTACCAGTTCAACGACGAGGCCAAGAAGCTGGGCTTCCGCGATGGCGACATCATCGTGGGCACCAACTTGAAGCCGCTCAAGTCGTTCTACTCCGACGCGGGCGACTTCTACCGCACCGTCTCCAACTCCACCGAAATCTACGTTCTGCGAGGCGGTAAGAAGGTTACAGTCCATTCATCGGGCAACCTCAACCTGCTCGACATGATCAAGAACACGCCCCGCTTCCTGATGCCTATCATTCCTGCCGACATCGACAGTGTGATGCCGGGCACGCCAGCCGAGAAAGTGGGTATCAAGAAGGGCGCAAGACTCACAGCCCTGAATGGCAAGAAGGTGTATTCGTGGTATGACTTTGAGAATGTGAAGGGCATTCAGAGCGACATCCTCTCCGCCGCCAAGACTCATCAGGACAGTTTGAAGGCACGCACGGTAACGGTGTCGTTCCGTCAGAAAGGAAGCGACAGCGTGCTGACCGCCCAACTCGTGCTCACGCCCGACATGATGCTGGGTGTGGCGCAGAGCACCCCCTTGGACTACTACAAGATGGTGCACCAGAGCTACGGCTTCTTCGAGAGTTTCCCGGCGGGTGTGAAGTACGGCTGGAACGTGCTCAAGGGCTACGTTGACGACATGAAATATGTGGCCACAGCCGACGGCGCCAAGTCGCTCGGAGGCTTTGGCGCGTTGGGCAGCCTCTTCCCCTCCCACTGGGACTGGTATCTGTTCTGGAAGATGACGGCATTCCTGAGCATCATCCTCGCCTTTATGAACATACTGCCCATCCCGGCTCTCGACGGTGGCCACGTGCTCTTCCTGCTCTACGAGATGATAACGGGCCGCAAACCCAGCGACCGCTTCATGGAGATAGCCGAATACATCGGCATTTCGCTGTTGCTCCTGCTGCTCGTGGTGGCCAATCTGAACGACATACTACGCGCCCTTGGACTGATGTAAGGATTTGAGATTTGAGATTTGAGGGTTGAGATTTGAGAATTGAGGGGATAAATCTCAATTCTCAATTCTCAACCCTCAAATCATTTCAGCTCTTTGTCGAGCAGCAAGAGAAAGGCTGTGGGGTTGACGCGCCAGCCGTTGGCATCGACAAAGCGCAGATAATTCACCACCTCGGGATAGTCGTTGAACCGGGCCATTAGCCTCTCGCGGTCCTTTTGTTTCAGTTTGGTGTTGGGTTTATAGATGGCTTGGGCGCGCTCCATGCCTCGGGTCTTGTAGAGCACACGGTAGCCGAACCAGGGGTCGTAAGCCAAATAAGCCTTCACGTTCTTGCCGTCAAACAGCCTGACCACAAGCGAGGGGTAGGTGGGCGAGGTGAGTGGGTTGTCCTTGTAGTCGACATTGACAAGCTCAGGCACGAGGGTGAACGTCTGCGAGGGGGCATCGGCAAAGTGGCATTTCACGCTGTCAACCTCCGAAGTGCTCACGCGGCGGGCTTTCTTCAGTGAGAAAGCATTGCCGGTGGTGCGCAGGAAGAGTATGCTGTCAAGATAGTTGAGCAGACTACGCGTATAGTAAGTGCCCGTGGTGCCGTCCTTCAGATACACTTTTACCTCTGTGTTGCCCTGTGCCGAGGCCCCGGTGGCCACGGTTATTGCCATGAGCAGGGTGAGGATGATGTTTCTCATAGTGTGTGAGCGTTTTATTTTGGCAAAGTTAAGCAGATTGTGGCAAACGGGCAAGGCTTTTACGGGATATTTTCACTATCTTTGCACCATAAACCCAGCAACGACATGAAAACACGCGCACTACTGAGACTGATAAGACCTAAGCAGTGGATTAAGAATTTCTTTGTATTCGTACCCCTGTTCTTTGGCGGCGAGCTGTTCAACGGCCACGCTGTCATCGCGGCTTTGCTCGCTTTCGCGGCCTTCTCGCTTGTGGCCTCGTCGATCTATTGCCTCAACGACATCGTCGACGTTGAGGCCGACCGTCGCCACCCCGTGAAGTGCCACCGGCCGATAGCCTCGGGCGAGGTGGGCGTGGGCCAAGCTCACGTGCTCATGGTGGTGTGCCTGACGCTGGGGCTCGCCGTGTCGCTGCTCGTGCCTGAGCGGGGGCTGCCCACCGCTGGCATCCTGCTGTTCTATTGGCTGATGAACGTGGCCTACTGCGTCAAGTTGAAACAGTATGCCATCATCGACGTGTGCATTGTGGCCTTCGGCTTTGTGCTGCGCATCCTGTGCGGCGGCGTGGCCACGGGCATTGTGCTGAGCAAGTGGGTGGTGCTGATGACGTTTCTGATCACCCTGTTCATGAGCTTTGCCAAGCGGCGCGACGACGTGGTCAGGATGGAGGCCACCGGCGAGGCGCCCCGCAAGAACACCATACGCTACAACCTGACGTTCATCAACCAAGCCATCACCATCACGGCCTCGGTTACGCTCGTGTGCTACATCATGTACACCGTCAGCCCGGAGGTGGCGGCGCAGTTCCACACCGACTATCTCTACCTGACGTCGGCCCTCGTGCTCGTGGGCTTGCTGCGCTACATTCAGATAGCCGTGGTGGACAAGAAGAGCGGCGATCCAACGCGGATAGTGCTGCACGACCGCTTCACCCAACTCGTCATATTGGCGTGGGGGCTTAGTTTCCTGCTTATAATATATATAATGTAGAACATGACCGTTTACGCTTTCGACTTCGACGGAACCATCACCAAGCGCGACACGCTTTTGGAGTTCATCAGCTTCGCTTGTGGGCGCAGGCGGCTGTGGCTCGGTGTGCTGTTCTATTCGCCCCTGCTCGTGCTGATGAAGTTGAGGCTCTTCCCCAACTGGCGGGCCAAGCAGATGGTGTTCAGCCATTTCTTCAAGGGAATGACTGAGAAGCGGTTCAACGAGCTGTGCAATGCTTTTGCCTTGCAAAACACTGACTTGCTGCGCCCGAAAGTGGTGGAGCTGATGCGCAAGATTATCGCATCGGGCGGTAGGGTGGTGGTGGTCAGCGCAAGCATGGAGAACTGGGTGCGCCCGTTCTTCCGCGACTTCGGCGACTCGGTCAGCGTCTCCGGCACCCGTATTGACGTGCGGGGTGGGGTGGTCAGCGGTAAGTTTCTCACCATGAACTGCTACGGCGAGGAGAAGGTGAAGCGCATAAAGGCCCTTTACCCCAACCGACGGTTCTACAAGCTGGTGGCCTTTGGCGACAGTGCGGGCGACCATGCCATGTTCCGCTATGCCGACACAGCCTTCAGAATGGTGGGTGGACGCTGGCACAAGGTCAAGGGCGAGGACGATTTGGTCGACCTGCCCAGTCATTCAGCCTTGCCTGGCGAGATAATCAGGTTTGGCATCGTTGGCGTAACGGCCACAGCCCTGCAGTATGGCATCTATCTTCTGCTGTTGCGATGGATGGCGCCGCCTATTGCTAACACTGTGGGCTATGTGTTGAGTTTCTGCTTCAACTTCATCGCCTCCACAAAGTTCACGTTCCGCGTCAAAACCAACGTCCGCCACGGTGCCGGTTTTGCCCTCTCGCATCTCGTCAACTACCTGTTGCAGACGCTCTTCCTGTCGCTCTTCCTTTGGCTCGGACTCGAGAAGCGCATCGCCCTGTTGCCCGTGTTCTGCATCTGCGTCCCCATCAACTTCGTACTTGTCAGGTTCTTCCTGAAGAAGAAATAAGCAAAAGTGGCAGCCCAGTTCCTGGCTGCCACTTTTGAATTATGAATGTTGAATTATGAACCCAAATCGGTCATTAGGAAGCATTCTTTCAAAAAAATGATGTCGGAGACATCACCGCTCGATAACCGAGGGTGCTTGC
>CAZRSL010000083.1:0-11139 GCA_964602785.1 uncultured Prevotella sp. | reverse complement strand
TTGCAAAAATCTACTCGCACAAACTCAAAATCCAGCTCGACATAATTTTTAGAACTGACCTATAAACAGTAATTGCCAGAAATTATTATTCGTTATACATTATATAATATGTATACCAGCAAACAACACCAATACTGTGGGTGCATTATTCATCATGCCCGCAGACAGCCCCGGCAACGGGCATGATGAATAATGCCCCTACAAATAATAGCGAACAAGCAAATTGCGAACACAATAAACATTATGAACAACCCATGCTAAGGAAAACAAGAACCATACTTGCGGCAGTGTTCTTCATTGGAATCACGCTGCTGCTGCTCGACTTCACAGGCACAGTGCGCCATTGGGCGGGCTGGATGGCCAAGGTGCAGTTTTTGCCAGCTGTGCTCGCCCTCAACCTCGTGGTTGTGGCGGCCATACTGCTGCTGACATTAATCTTCGGGCGCATTTATTGCTCTGTGATATGCCCCCTCGGCGTGTTCCAGGACATCGCCGCAAGGCTCGGGCGAATAGGCAAGCGCAACCCCTACAGCTACTCAAAGGCCAAGAGCGCATTGCGCTACACCGTTTTAGGCGTGTTTGTCGTGGCACTGATAGCCGGCATCCCGGCCATCGTGCAGCTGCTCGCACCCTACAGCAGCTATGGGCGAATGGCTCAAAACCTGTTTCAACCCGTGTATGAGGGAGCCAACAACCTGCTGGCACTCGGCGCGGAGAAGATGGGGAGCTATGCCTTCTACCATGTCGACGTATGGGTGCGCAGCGGAATTGTGCTGGCCGTGGCCGCCGCCACATTCATTATAATAGGCTTCTTGGCGTGGCGCAACGGTCGCACCTATTGCAACACGATATGCCCCGTGGGCACGGTGCTGGGCTTCTTCGCCCGCTTCTCATGGCTGAAGATAAAGTTCAACCCTGAGAAGTGCCGCCACTGCTCGCTCTGCTCGAAAAACTGTAAAGCCTCGGCCATCGACTTTAAGAACATGACCGTCGACTACAGCCGCTGCGTGGCCTGTGGCGACTGCTTGGAGCACTGCCGCTTCGACAGTCTGCACTACACCCACGCCAAATATCCTGCAAAGAAGGCCGAAGCAAAGACCGAGACGGCAAAGGGTGAGACGCAGAAAGGCCGCCGCAGCTTCCTCATTGTATCGGCTTTGGCCGCCGCCACAGCCTTGAAAGCGCAGAAAGACAAGAAGGTGGACGGCGGAATGGCTGCCATTGTGGACAAGGAAGCACCCAAACGCCACACCCCACTGACACCCCCTGGCTCGCTGAGCGCACAGAACATGACCCGCCACTGCACCGCCTGCCAGCTCTGCGTGGCAGAGTGCCCCAACGAGGTGCTGCGCCCATCAGCCGACCTGAGCCACTTCATGCAGCCAGAGATGAGCTACGAGCGGGGCTGGTGCCGGCCAGAGTGCACCCGATGCAGCGAGGTTTGTCCCGCCGGGGCAATCAAGCCCATCACACGGGCAGAGAAGAGCGCCACCCACATAGGCCACGCCGTGTGGATAATGAAGAACTGTCTGCCCGCGACCGAGGGCGTCAGCTGTGGCAACTGCTCACGCCACTGCCCCACTGGAGCCATTACAATGATAGAAATGGGGACAAAGAACGGCACGGTGGAGGTGCCTGCCGTGAACGAGGCGGTGTGCATAGGCTGCGGCGCATGCGAATATGTATGCCCGTCGAGACCATTCTCAGCCATCTACGTGGAGGGCCACGAGATGCACCGCAAAAACACCATAACACAAAAACAAGCCGAACTACTATGAGCAACAAGATATCGCGCCGGGCTTTCCTCGGCAGAATAGGAATGGGAACGGCCGCCGTGGCCGCAAGTGGACTCACTATAGGATGCACCAAGAAGGAAAGCGACAGCCAAGAGCCGCCAAAAGGGAAGATGACCTACCGCACCACACCCACCACGGGCGACAAGGTGAGCGTGCTGGGATATGGCATGATGCGGCTGCCCACCATCGGGCAGGGAGCACCCGGCGAGGGGAAACGACAGAAAGGCGACGAGAAGATAGACCAGGACATGGTGAACCGGCAGGTGGACTATGCGCTGGAGCACGGAGTCAACTACTTCGACACGTCACCCGTCTACACCCAGGGACTCTCAGAAAAGATAACGGGCATAGCCCTGAAGCGGCATCCGCGCAAGAGCTACTACATAGCCACCAAGATGTCGAACATGCACTCTTTCAGCCGCAAGGACTCAATAGAAATGTTTGAGAACTCGCTCAAGGAGCTACAGACCGACTATATCGACTATTACCTGCTGCATGCCATCGGTGGACAAGACGAGGAGCACGACCCGATGGAGCTGTTCAACGCACGCTTCATCGACAACGGCATCCTCGACTACCTGCTACAGATGAAGAAAGAGGGCAAAATACGCAATCTGGGATTCTCGTTCCATGGCGACCAAGCGGTGTTCGACCACGCGCTGCAAATGCACGACGCGGGACAAGTGAAGTGGGACTTCGTGCAGATAGAGATGAACTACCTCGACTGGAAGCACGCCCACGAGATCAACGAGTTCAACGTGAACGCCGAATATCTCTATGACGAACTGCACAAGCGCAACATACCCGCAGTGATTATGGAACCGCTGCTCGGCGGACGGTTGTCGAACCTGCCACAGCCAGTGGTGGAGAAGCTGAAACAACGGGAGCCGGAAATGAGCGCGGCCTCGTGGGCCTTCCGCTATTGCGCTTCGCACGACGGAGTGCTGACGGAGCTTAGCGGCATGACCTATATGGAGCACCTGAGGGAGAACCTGAGCACACTGTGCCCGCTGAAGCCTCTGACCGACAAGGAGATGGCGTGGCTCGAGGACAGCATAGCCAAGGAGATAATGAGCTATCGCACCATACCGTGCAACGACTGCAAGTATTGTATGCCGTGCCCATACGGGCTCGACATACCGGGCATCTTCGTCAACTACAACCACCTGCTCATGGAGGGCAAGGTGATAAAAAACGCCAAAGACCCGAAGTTTGCCAAGGCCCGGCGCGAGTTCCTGATCAGCTACGACCGCGCTGTGCCACGCGTCAGACAGGCCGACCACTGCATAGGCTGCGCCCACTGCGTGCCGATGTGCCCTCAGAGCATAATGATACCCGACGAGATGACGATGATTTCCTCGTTTGTGGAAGGATTGAAACGGCAAGGATGAGGACACTGCTCTCACTGCTGATGTTCTCGTTCCTCAGCGTGTCGGCTTGCGCTGAGGATGGCCATGAACTATGGCTGAGGTATGTGGCCAACACCAAATTGGCAAAGGTGGAAGCTACATTAAATGACCCCGTGATAGCCAATGCCAAGTGGGAACTGCAAAAGTACTGGAAGGGAAAGCCTCTGAGACTGAAACAGAGCAAGGATGTTGCCCCCGACGGATTCGTAATTGCCCACGACACCATCAAGGCGAGTACAGACCGCGGATTACTCTATGGTGCATACGCTTTATTGAGGGAACAAGCGGTGCGTGGTACGAGCGTGGGCATCAGTGTGAGCGAGGCTCCCCGACAAGCCTATCGCATACTCATCCATTGGGACAACTTAGACGGAACAGTGGAGCGCGGCTATGCGGGGCGGAGCATATTCTGGGCTGCCAAACTGAAAGGCAGCAAACGCGACGAGCGCATCAGGCAATATGCCCGAACCTGTGCATCGGTCGGCATAAACGGGAGCGTGCTCAACAACGTGAACGCCTCGCCCCTAATACTCACAGAGACTTACCTCGACTCGGTCAGCCATATAGCCGGACTGCTACGCCCATACGGCATCAGAGTATATCTGTCGGTAAACTTCGGCTCGCCCAAGGCTCTTGGCGCAACCAAAACTGCCGACCCACTCGACACGACCGTGATAAGATGGTGGTGCAACAAGGCAAAAGAAATATACCGGCTGATTCCCGACTTCGGCGGATTTGTGGTAAAGGCAAACTCTGAGGGGCAGCCAGGCCCGTTCGACTATGGGCGCACCCACGCCGATGGCGCCAACATGCTGGCACGAGCACTACAGCCCTTCGGCGGCGTGGTGTTCTGGCGCAGCTTCGTCTATGGCGCGAAGCACAAAGGCGAGGACAGGGTGAAACAGGCGGTGAGCGAGTTTAGCCCGCTCGACGGACAGTTTGAGCCCAATGTGATATTGCAGAGCAAGAACGGCCCGCTCGACTTCCAACCCAGAGAACCTTACGCACCCATCTTTGACAACATGAAGCTGACACGGCAAGCCGTGGAGTTGCAAATCACGCAGGAATATCTCGGACAAGACAAGCACCTCGTCTATCTTGGCCCTATGTGGACGGAGTTTTTCAGTTTCGTCGCCCCCGGCTCGCTTGACGGCGTGGTGGGCGTGGCCAACGTGGGCGACGACACCAACTTCTGCGGCCACCCATTCGCCCAAGCCAACTGGTATGCCTTCGGGCGACTGGCATGGAATCCTACCCTATCGGCACGGCAGATAGCAAGGGAATGGCTGCTGCAGACTTGGACCAGCAAGCCCGAGTTTGTAAATCCTGTTCTCGACATGATGATGGAGAGCCGGGAGGCTTGCGTCGACTATATGGAACCACTCGGACTGCACCACCTGATGGCCTTCGACCACCACTATGGGCCTGAGCCCGACGGATACAGGGCTGAATACCCAATAGAATGGTGCCCCGTCTACTACCACAAGGCCGACTCAGCGGGCATCGGCTTCGACCGCTCGTCAACTGGCAGCAACGCCACACAGCAATACCGCGAGCCGTACCGAAGCCTATACGACAACATCAGCACTTGTCCGATGGAATATCTGCTCTGGTTCCACCACGTCGGCTGGAATTACAAATTCCCCGACGGCACAACTTTGTGGCAGCAACTGTGCCGCCACTACAACCGTGGGGTGAAAGCAGTGGAAAGTTGGAAGCCGATATGGCAAGCCGTGCGCTCGTATATCGACCAAGAGCGTTGGCTCCAAACCGACAAATTATTAGATGAGCAAGCCGACAATGCCCGCGAGTGGCGCGATGTGTGCCTCGGTTATTTCCAGAAATTCTCGAAAATGGAAATAGAGCAATAGCCTCCTCATCACTGTGAAGATTCTGCAGAAACTGGGATGATAAACCCAAATCGGTCATTAGGAACAGATGATGCCAGAGGCATCACCGCTCGATAACCGTGGGTGCTTGCACCCACGGAATCACAGGCTCTCCAAACAAACGACCCCAGCGGGGTCGTCCCTCTGCGTCAGGGAGTTGTAATGCTGTGCAAGTGCGGCGACCCCGCTGGGGTCGGAAAAAGGTAATCTACTTACCGAGGGTGCAAGCACCCTCGGTTATCAAGCGGTGATTTCTCCGGCATCATTTTTTTCGAAAGATGCTTTCTAATGACCGATTTGGGACAAACAAAGCCCCTACATTTATATAATAAGCAAAACGGAAGGGCAACCCAGTGGTTCCCTTCCGTTTTGCTTTTACTGTCAGCAGGGGTTATGCCTTTGGCTCCTCAACGGGCTTTGCCTCAGCGGCTTTCTTGGATGCCCTTGGCTTGCGCGGGGCTGCGGTTTTGGCCTTTGCCTTCTCTGCCTTCTCCTTCTGCTTGTCAATCTTGCCATGCAGACGCTCCACCTCCTGGTTGATCTTCTCAATGCGGGTCTGCAAGCGGGCTATCTCGTTCTCCTTTGTCTCCAGTTCTTCCTCCTGATTCTGTATTGTGGTGAGCAGGGAGTTGAGCTGGTCGTTGTCGATGTCGTCGGGATAGAGGTCGCGCAGACGGCTAATGAAGTCGCCGAGGATGTTCATGTAGTTGGTGAAAGCGTCGAACGGACTCGAATAGATGCCGCGGTCGAGCCCCACGTTGCTCGGCTTGGTGGTCATAAAGCGGAAGTTGTTGCTGGCTTGCAGGTAGTCCCAATCCTGGTTGATGCGCGGGTCATTTATAATATGTACGCGATCGGCCAGGTTGTAGAGCTTGTGGAAAGCCTCCTGCTGCATCGGGTTGCCGAGCCAAGTGCTCACGTCGCGCTCCTCGTCGACCCAACTCAGCGAGTCTGGCACGTCGAGCGTGCCCACACTCTTCATCTTAGAGAAGATCTCGGTGGGAGTTGAGAAGTTGATGCCCTTGTTCTTGGCGCAAGCAGGCAGAGCCTTTAGGAAGTCGAGGATGCCGCTCGACAGAGGTTGCGCGATGCCAAGAGCCGACAGCTCCATGAAGATGTTGACTATCTGCTCTTCCTCTGGGAAGGCCGCTATCTCGTCGATGTAGTGGTCGGCGAAGAGTGGATAGCCCTCCCACTCGCTGTTGTTGAACCGCAGAGAGATGTCGTCGCTCAGATTGACATCGCGTAGCAGCAGTTTCAGCTTCGGGGCGTCGGTGCAACTATAGACGTAGTGCGGGCTCTTCCATCCCAGGACATGACGCGCGCCTTCGGTGAGCATGCCCTTGAAGCCCATGTCGGCGGCCTGACGGCCAATGTCGTTGCTGTAGATGAGCGACGAGTTGCGCAGCACCTTCGGCTCCTGTCCAAAGTAGTCCTTGATCTTGGCTGCCTGGCGTTTCACCTCGCGCTTGAAGCTGTCCTCGTTGATGAGAGAGGCCAGTCCGTGGCTGTAGGGCTCGGCGAGGAATTCCACACATCCCGTCTCTGCGAGTTCCTGCAGTTTCTCAAGCACTTGAGGAGCATGCATCTCCAACTGCTCCATGCCAACGCCGGAGAGTGAGAACGTAACCTTGAAGAACTTGCCGTTGTCCTTTATCATCTGCAGCAGGGCGTCGAGCGCAGGCATGTAGCTGCGCTGGGCGATGTCGCCGATGGAACGGGCGTTCTCAAAATCGTCATAATAGTAATGGTCGGTGCCAATGTCGAAGAAGCGGTAGCGCTTCAGGTGTATTATCTGGTGTATCTCGAAATACAAGCAAATTGTTTTCATGGTAAGTTATAAGTTTATAGTTTTGAAGTTTGAAGTTTAAAGTTTATAGTTTGAAGTTTGAAGTTTATAGTTTGAAGTTTATAGTTTTGAAGTTTCAAGTTTTAAGTTTGAAGTTTTAAGTTATAAGTTTCAAGTCTGAGGCAAAAACTTTTAACTTTTAACTTCCAACTTTTAACTTCCAACTTTTAACTTCCATCTTTCAACTTTTAATTATTCACTGCCATCCCATGGTGCGCATGTAGAGTTCGCGTATCCACTTGCCCACCTTTTCCCATGTGATGCCGGCCACCTCGCGCTCGCCTTCCTCAGAGAGGTAGTCGAAGAGGCTCTCGTTGTTACATATTGAGTAGATGGCGTCGGCCATGGCGTTGATGTCCCAGTAGTCGAGCTTGATGCAGTTGCTCAGTATCTCGGCGCATCCGCTCTGCTTCGAGATGATGGTGGGCGTGCCGCACTGCATGGCCTCAAGTGGCGAGATGCCAAACGGCTCACTCACTGATGGCATCACATAGACGTCGGAATCCTTCAAGCACTCATAAACTTGCAGTCCACGCATGAAGCCAGGGAAGTGGAAGCGGTCGGCTATGCCACGCTCTGCGGCCAGATAGATCAGCTGGTCCATCATGTCGCCAGATCCAGCCATGCAGAATCGGATGTTGTGGGTGCGGTCGAGCACCATCTTGGCAGCCTCGACGAAGTACTCGGGGCCTTTCTGCATGGTGAGTCGGCCAAGGAATGTCACAACCTTTTCCTTGCCATGATGGTCGGGGCGAGGCAGTGCTGCAGCCTTGTCGTTGAGCGGATAGACGGCATTGTGCACAGTGAACACCTTGCGCGGATCCTGATGATACTCGTTGATGACGGTGCGGCGAGTCAGGTCGCTGACGCACATGATGCAGTCGGCATTGTCCATACCGTCCTTCTCCACGCTGTATACAGTCGGGTTGACGTGGCCACGCGAGCGGTCGAAGTCGGTGGCGTGAACATGGATGCAGAGCGGCTTGCCGCTGACGCGCTTGGCGTGGATGCCGGCTGGATATGTCAGCCAGTCGTGGGCGTGGATGATGTCGAAGTCGAACGAGCGTGCCACCACTCCCGCTATGATGGAGTAGTTGTTGATCTCGTCGTGCAGGTTGCCGGGGTAGCCACCGGCGAAGTCCATCGTGCCTATGTCGCTCACATTCATATAGTTGAAGTCGGCATAGATATGGTCGCGCAACTTGTAGTAGAGGTCGGGCGACATAAGTCCCTCGAGCCTCTGCTCGAGATAGCCGCGGTCGGGGTCGCGCCACGCAATGGGCACTTTGTTCATGGCCACGATGTTGGCGAAGGTGTGGTCCTCATCGCCGAAAGGCCTTGGCAGACACAAAGTTATGTCCACGTCGCCCTGAGCGTGAAGTCCTTCAGAGATTCCGAAATTGGCTGTGGCGAGTCCTCCGAACACGTGAGGAGGATACTCCCATCCGAACATTAGTACTTTCATAGATTGTTCCTCCAAGGTTTTTAGTGTTTAAATTTTTCCAGAAGCTCGGTGGAGCGAAGTATCTCGGCCACGTTCATGGCGAACGAGATGGCTCCACGCCCCACGAATGGCGGGTTGCCGTCGAACATTTCTGGTATCGTGCCTATGCAGCCCTGCCCCATCTCATCCTCGAAGCCCACCATCTGGCGCTCCACGAAGCTCAGCCGGGTGCGCTTGTAGAGCTTCAGGCAGGCCTCAAGATAGAAGCCTTCGAGCCAAGGCCACGCCGTGCCCTGATGATAGGCGCGGTCGCGCTGGGCCTGCGGGCCCACATAAAGCGGGTCGTATCCGCCAGAGTTCGGCGACAGTGAGCGCAATCCCTTGGGAGTGAGCAGCTCGCGTGTGCACATGTCGAGCACCGTGCGCTTGGCGTCGACCGAAAGCGGTGAGAAGTCGAGCGCCACGGCAAATATCATGTTCGGGCGCACGCTCCAGTCAATCATCTTGCCGTCGACGTGGTCGTAGAGATAGCCATACTCGTTGAGGAACACGTCGTTGAAGCTCTTCTTGCACTTCTCGGCCAACTCGTTGAGCCGTGGCACGTAGGTAGTGTCGCCAGCAAGTTCGGCCAACTGAGCGGCGAAGCAGAGGGCGTTGTACCACAAGGCGTTGAACTCCACGATGTAGCCTGTGCGCTGCACCACGGCCTTGCCGCCCATTGTGGAGTTCATCCACGTCATCGGCTGGCCGTCGGGCGACTCCACATAGAGCAGACCGTTGTCGTCGAGCCGCATGTTGGGGTGGCTGCTTGAGGCGATGTACTTTATAATCTTCTTGATGAAAGGCAGATAAAGCTCTATGCAACGCTCCTTGCCCTGCTTGCGGGCGAACTGTTGCAAAGCCCAAACGCACCATAGAGCCACATCGGGCTTGTCGATTTCCGATATGTGGTGGGGGCCGTCGGTCTTACCGTCCATGAAGTCGGAGAGCTCGCCCTGGGCTGTCTTCATCACCTTCTCGAAGTAGTCAGGCTCCTCAATGGAGAGGGTGAGGCCCGGAAGCGAGATGAACGTGTCGCGGGCGCGGCTCTTGAACCACGGATAGCCAGCCAGCAAGTAGCGGTCGTGGCCGTGGCGGTTGTGGAACTGGTGGGCTGCGTTGACCAGGCAGTGGAAGAAGTTGTCGCGGGGGCTGCGGCTGTCCACCTCTTTGGTAAAGAGGTTCTTCAGTGTGGACGACTTGATTTCGGATGTTGATGCGGCAAACACGATGCTCTCGCCCTTGCGGATGGGCATCTCGAAGTAGCCGGGCACGTAGAGGTCCTCGTCCGACCAGTAGCCGCGGTCTTGCTCGCGCGGATAGATGAGGCCGCGATACCAGTAAGGCTCAAAGTGGAACGTGTTTTTCTTAGAGAACTGCATGAAGAGTGTCGGGTAGCCGGCATACATGCAAGTGGATATTCCGTTGTCCACCTCAGAGTAGTCGCGGCTGGCTGTCTGGTTCTCGTGGGTCAGCTGGCGCACGCTGCGGAAAGCGAGGAATGGGCGGAACTGCAGTGTCGTGGGCGAATGGGCCTCCTCCAGCGTGTAGCGGATGAGGATGCGGTCCTCGTAGTGCTGAAACACCACCTCCTTCTTCAGGATTACGCCGCCCACACGATAGATGGTGGTAGGCACTTTGTCGCAGTCGAACTCACGAATGTACTTGTGCCCGTTGGGGCTGAAGTTGTTGCCCTGGTACTTGTGCAGCCCCAGATTGAAGGCTGCGCCATGCTGGATCACCGTCGGGTCGAGCGAGCTCAGAAGCACGTGGTTTTCGTCGTCGAGCTCTGGCACAGGCACCACGAGGAGCCCGTGGTACTTGCGGGTGTTGCAGTCGACGATGGTGGAACACGAGTATGCTCCACTCCGGTTGGTTCTGAGAAGCTCTCTGTTGAGTGATTCCTGCAGGTTGGTCATCAGGGTCTTTTCAAATTTCAGATAGCTCATTATGTGTGTCTTAAGGTTTATCGTTAGGCTCCGGCTGGGCCGAAGTTAGTTGTCAAAAAGTCGCTTTGCAGGCCGCTGCGGCTGACGCCCGCTTTCCGCAAGGCAAAAATAGTAATAAAAACAGATACCACCAAGCAATTGGCGAGAAAATATTGCAAAAAATTAAAAAATGGCTTTCATCGGCGTGGGGAAAGCGCATATTAAGCAGGAAATGTCGGCTAATACGTACTCGATGATTGGCTGGTTTGATGGCAAGAGGCATTTGTAATCATTTTTCAGACAATCTTTTTCGCCATCTGAAAGTGCCTCTTTCGCAATGCGTCAGAGCCTCTTTCGCATCCTGAAAGAGGCTCTTTCAGAAGCCAAAAGTGCCTCTTTCGGAGTCCAAAAGAGGCACTTTCAGAAATCAAGGGTGTTTTTCTTGTATCTTTACAAAGCTGTCTGCAAATTCAAGGAAAAACTTTGCAAAGTGTCAGCGATAGCATCGAAACACGAGCAAAGTGATAGTGCACTTTTTCGAGCCTACTAATAATCCACTTTGAGAGAGTGGAAAAATGTCAAGATTATTCGCATTGAGAGGGCTGGCATCACTCTTGGAAATATATGCCATCCTATTGCAGTGGCCGTGCCCTGTGCCGGCCATAAAGCAACGTCCTTTCCTATTTTAAACCAAATCGGTCATTAATCTGTATTAAGGTCGGTTCTAAATATTCTGAGATAAAAATAAATATGAAAGGTCATTCTATCAATTCGGCTGTATTTTG
>CAZRSL010000082.1:0-11161 GCA_964602785.1 uncultured Prevotella sp. | reverse complement strand
TATTCCCGCCACATTCTTGTACCGGTCTTTTTCTGTTTATTGCGGATAATCATTAGAAAAAAGTAATCCACTTTCTTGCCCAATCCAGAATAAAGAGCTACAGTTGCAAACGTATGAGTGGCAAGGATCGCATATCGCAGTTTTCAAAAAATCTGTTTTGGGATGTTGACATGTCACAAGCTGACATTGACAAGGCTCCGGGGCAGATTATCCAGCTTGTGCTGGAATATGGGGAATGGAACGACTGGAGACTTGTTCTTAAGGTCGGTTCTAAAAATTATGTCGAGCTGGATTTTGAGTTTGTGCGAGTAGATTTTTGCAAGTGAACGAGGGAGTGTAGCGGGCTACACGACCGAGCGAACTTACAAAAAGATGCCGCAGAAACCAAAATACAGCCGAATTGATAGAATGACCTTTCATCTTTATTTTTATTTCAGAATTTTTAGAACAGACCTTAATTATTACGGTCTTGGCAAGATAGTGGATGTGTGCAAACATCTCAGAAGCCTTGACCCTGTCTGCCTTTCATACATTTGTGCCATTTCAAACACAAATAAAGAAGATTACCGATGCTATCATACAAGACTGTCGAACCCCACACCCTGGAACTCTTGAAAGAGGTGAATGCCTATAAAGGTCTATCATAATGACAGTTCCTTTCTGTTGTCTATTGGGCGTCAAGGAACATTGCCCTCCACGACTATGCAGTTCGGCCCCACCGTCAGCGCTTTCGGTCCCTTGGCGTGGCTGTGTTCACACTCTGGAGTGAGCAGCAGGTAAGGGTGATTGGCCTTTGGTGGCACGCTGTCGTCGGCCACCACACTGACCTTATGGTGGAGATAGACGTCGATGTTGTCGGGCCGGTGGAGCCGCCACGTGCGGAAATCGTCGATACCATATTTCCTTGCCACCACCAAAGCCTCGCGGCAGAGGCGGCCATAGCCAAGATGGCTGTTGAGCGAGGGCACAGCCCATGAGGCGACAAACACCGCCAAGAACATGCCGAAGCCCAAGGCGGCCACAGCCCGAACCATGCGGTGGAGCACTCCACGACTGAACAGCACCACCAATGTGGCAACGCCCGAGAGCGAAAGAATCGCCGCCGAGGCATAGAGGAAGCCTTTGCTCAGATAATCGAAGCCGCACCGAGAGGCCACTGCCAATGCTGGCAGGGCCAACACAAATGCCACTGCCGGCACGGCCAACGCCATGCGAGCCCAACGCGAGCGCTCCACCATGGGCAGAGCCATGACTGCCGAATAGGTGAAGAACGGAACGGCGGGAAGCAGGTAGATTTGCAGTTTGCCACTGAAGCAAGAGAGCAGCACGAGCGACGACACAGCCACCACTGTGAAGAACAAATGCAGTCCGCCCTGCCAACGCTTGCGCAGCAGAGCCACTCCCATAGCCCCCACTACAAGCAGCGACCAGGGTGCAAGGCAGTACCAAATCGAAATAAGATAATAATAGAACGGCGCCTTATGGTGGAATGAGTTGAAGGCGCGGCCAATGGTCTGGTGAAACACGAGGTCGTCCAAGTAGGCCGCTCCGCCCTCCATCCACACCGCCGCAAACCACAAGCCGCACAACAGGGCCAGCACGCCCCACGTCCGCAGTCCCCAGTAGCGGAAGAACTGTCGCAGCCGTCCTGTCAACGCGAGGTAGGCGGCAGTGGACACGAGCGGAATGAGCAGTCCCATCGGCCCCTTGGTGAACACACCGAGGAACAGCAGCACGGGAAAGAGCCACCGGCTGCGCCGTGGAATGGCGGCTTGCGACTGCATCGTCCAAAACTCGCGCAGCGCAAGCACGATGAACAGCGACATGAGCATGTCCATGCGAAGCGTTACGGCTGCCACAAAAAAGATCCCCGAGGTGAGCGTCATGAGCTGCGCCACAGCCCTGTCAGCCACACCCATCACGCCGCGTGCCCAGCGGTTCATCGTGTGAACGATGACCAAGGCCGGCATCACCGAGAAGAGCGACAGCAGCCACATCTGGTGGGAGCCCGCGAGCCGACGGCACAGCATGACCATCCACAGGTAGAGGGGCGGCTTGTCGGCGTAGGGAACGCCGTGGTTGCTGAAAGCGAAGAACACGTGGCGGCGCAACGCCTCGTCGGCTATGCCGAGATAGCGCAGCTCGTTGCTCGGGGTGAAGTCGCGCATAGCGATTATGGGCAGCACAGCCACGAGGAAGCACAAGCACAGCAGTATTTCAACTTTGCTGTTTTTCATGCCGCAAAGTTAAACCCCAATTCTGTAAGAAATCTGTAGATTGGACTTGCGTTATGTTAATTCAGCCGATTGAGGCGCATAAAAGAGGTTCTTCCGACATTTGTGATAATAGCAACTGATGAGGCCGGAGGCCTCATTTTGATACACCCCCGCCATTGGCAATAATCCGATGTTTCGGGCATGATGAATCATGCCCCTACGATTTCGCGGCCATTGACTTCCAATGATTTGAAACTTGATTGACTTAAAAGCGGTCGGACATTAAAAATGGCCGCCACAGGGGCGGCCACTGCAATTGGGTGATTATCATGTCAGCGGACCATCACCTTGCGGGTGGAGCCGTCGGCCATGCGCACTATGTTGATGCCCCGAGCCGTCTGGCTCAGCCTCTGGCCGTTGACGGAATAGATGGCGACGGGCCTGTCGCCACCCTTGGCGACCTCCGCCGTGCTGATGCCGTCAGTGTCGTCCTGCAGCCACGGGGTAAAGATGGCCAGGCCCTCGTCGGAGTTGTCCACCTGATGTTCGATCACCTCCTCGATGCTCTCAGCCGTCATCGGGTCGGGCGTCCAGCGGTTGTTCTGGGCGTAGACGGTCAGGTAGCTCGTGCCCGAGGCGAAAGCCAGGTCGTAGGCCTTGCCGTTGTTGCCGTTGCCGGAGAAGGTGTTTTTGCCCTCGTTGTACTCTGGGTCGTCGGCGCTGAGCTTCGTGCCGTCCACCTCCACCTTGCCGAGGTTGATGTTGCCGCCGCCCATCACGGTTATGCCCCACAGGTTGTCCTCAATCGTGTTGCCGCTCACCTTCAGATTCAGGCTCTTGCTCGAGTCGTAGATGGCGATGCCGCTGCCGCCGTAGTTGGCGTTGTTCTGATAGACATATTTATTATGGCGGATGATGTTGTTGCGGATGGTGGCGTTCTTGAAGTGGCCCTGAATGTTGATGCCATAGCGGCAGCTGTCGATGGTGTTGCCCTCGATGAGCACGTAGAGGTCGGCGTCCATTCCAAGCATGTTAGCCACCGATATTGCGCCGACCATGTTCTTTGTGGAGTCGCCGCGGAACACGTTGTTTCTGATGATGATGGTGTCGCCCTGCTGCAGGTTGAGCATGGGCATGTTGCGGTTGGTCTGCTGGCTCTTGTCGAACACGCAGTCCTCCACCCTGTAGCTTGCCAGCAGGTTGGCAGCCCCACTGACGGAGGAGTACTGGCCCTGTCCGAAGTGGCAGCCGAGGATGCTCACCTTGCTGCCCTGCCCCGCCACGCCGATGGGGCCGCTGACGCGGTTGGCGTAGACGTAGTTCTGGAACTGGCATCCGGTGATGTTGAGCGCGGTGGCCTCGCCAAAGGTCTTCATGCCCACGTAGTCCCACGTGATGTTGCTCACGTTGACCGTCGTGCTGTCCAAGCGGAACTCCACCTGCCCCGGCTTGGCGGAGGTGGTGGCGCGGCTGATGGTGGCGGGCTCGGCGGGGGCGAAGTCGGCCTCGCCGAGTATGTTGAACACCACCTTGTTGCCCATGAGCAGCGTGGCGCCGGAGTCGAGAGTGAACTTGTCGCCCTTGGCAATGGTCAGACTGTCGGCCATGGTGAACGTGGTGCCATCATGGGTGACACCCGATGCCGCTATCTGAGCAAGTTGTTGCAGGGTGTAGACAGTGCCGTCGCCGGCGGTGGTGTAGTTGTCGGCCATAGCCGATGCGCTTGCCACGAGGGTCAAGGCGATGGTGTAGATTTTCTTCATTCTTGTTATGCTTTAAAAATTTTGGCTGCAAAATTACAAACAAAACTTCGCTCTGGCAAGAAAAAAGTTATAAATTGGCGGGAAAATAGTGCTGATAGTGCTGATAGTACCAATAGTACCAATAGTACCGATAGCCGCTATAGAAACTATAGGCACTATCGGTACTATTGGTAATCTCAAATCTCAATCCCCCCTCACAGCTTCACCGACGAGATGTCGACCAGGTGGTTGACGATGGCGTAGATGGTGAGGCCGGCGGGCGAATGGATCTGCAGCTTCTTGGCTATGTTGCGGCGGTGGGTGATGACGGTGTTGGTCGAGATGCACAGGTGGTCGGCTATCTCCTTGTTGGTCATGCCCTGCACGAGGCTGACGATCACGTCCTTCTCGCGCTCCGAGAGCTGGTCGCTGTCGTTGCCCTTGCTGATCATGTGGCTGATGTTCAGGCTGACGTCGCTGCGGTTGTTGTGCTTCTCCAACTGGCGTATGGCGGGGATGAAAATCTTGTCCTCCACCTCGGCGTGCTGGCGCAGCCAGTCCTCGCAGAGGTATATATTATATAATGTGGCGGTCAGCTTGTTGTTGCTCAGATTGTCCGAAGGCAGATATTTTATGATGATGTTCTTCAGCTCGCGCAGCTGCTGGTCGGTCTGGCCGTGGTGCTTCGAGAAGGTGTCGATGTCGTAGTTGCCGTCGGTGGTGCCGCTGATGAGCTTCTCCACGTAGGGGAAGACGGTCTTCTCCTCGTAGCGCATGTGGTTGGAAATGACGTGGACGTATTCGTCGTAGAGCTTCATGATGAGCTTCGAGAGGTTGTTGCCCTCGTCGAGCGCGTCCTCGAGCATGCGTCGGATGTATGGCAGCTCGAACTCGAGGTAGAACTTGTGGCTCGCGTGCAGGTAGTGGAGCATTGTCGACACCGATATGTGGCTCAGGTCGGTCAGGTCGCTGTAGCCGTTGATGGTGAAGTTGACGACGGTGAGGAAGGTGTCGGTGTCCACCTTCTCCTGCTCGCACACCTCCCTGACAGTTTTGTCGCCGAATCCGAGGCTTATGCCGAAGCTGCCCAGGCTCTGCAGTATCTCGCTGTTGTCCTTTATGAGCAGAATCATCTTGTCGTCGGGCTCGTAAATCTTCTGATTCCTCATAATTTAGTATAACCTTGTTCTTGTAATGGTGCAAAATTACTAATTTTCCTCCACAATCATCATCATAAAATGTAGGTATTATGCAACGGGAAAATACCTTATTTTTAGGTATTGTCGGAAAAAGTAAGGTTTGTTAACTTTGCACCCGTTGAAATGAGATTTTTTAAAACACAGGAAACAAGTTTTAAACATACAGTATGAGCAAACTTACAACTGCACTTCTTTCGGCGGCGTTGACACTTGGCGGAGCCACAGCGGCCCAGGCCCAGGTGAGCGCGGTCGACTCAGTCATGGAGCATGCCGGTGGCAGCCGCCTCACCGTGGGTGGCTACGGCGAAGTGGCCTACAGCCGCAACTTCTACAGCGACAACGGCTATCGCTACAGCCGTCCGTCTAACTACAAGGACGACAAGAGCCACGGCCGGTTCGACATCCCCCACGCCGTGATCTACCTCGGCTACGACTTCGGCAAGGGCTGGACGTTCGGCACCGAGATTGAGTTTGAGCACGGCGGCACTGGCTCGGCCGTGGAGTACGAGTCGGACGAGTCGATAGAATATGAGAACGAGAACGAGAAAGGCGGCGAGGTGGAGCTGGAGCAGTTCTGGCTGCAAAAGTCGTTCAACCCAGGCATCAACCTCAGGGCCGGCCACATTGTGGTGCCCTTCGGACTGGTCAACGCCCACCACGAGCCCCTCAACTTCTTCACCGTCTACCGTCCTGAGGGCGAGAACACCATCCTGCCCTCCACGTGGCACCAGACCGGCGTCTCTCTTTGGGGCAAGCCGACCAAGTGGCTGCGCTACGAGGCCCAGTTCATAGCCGGACTCGACGCGTTCAAGTTCAACCGCCTGAACTGGATCGGCGAGGGCACGTCGAACCCGTTTGAGTTTGAGGTGGCCAACAAGTATGGAGCGCTGCTGCGCCTCGACTTCTATCCCTTCGCCGGCACCCGCATCGGACTGAGCGGCTACTACGGACGCGCCATGCACAACAGCTATCCCCACGACATGGAGACCGGCGACAACAAGAAGCTGCACGGCAACGTCTACCTCGGCTCGGTCGACTTCACGTTCAACCGCTTCAACTGGATTGTGCGCGGCAACGCCGACTATGGCTACGTGAGCGACGCCGACGCCATCAGCCAGCTGGCCAAGCCGCAGACGCAGTATGTGAAGCCCTACGAGAGCACATGGTTTGGAGCCCACGCCATAGCCACCAACATCGAGGCCGGCTACGACGTGTTCTCACAGATACCGTCGCTCCGCGCCAAGGGCCAGAAGCTCTATGTGTTCGGCCACTTCGAGTACTACGACTCCTACCTCGGCGCCAAGACCAAGAAGTACACCCAGAAGTACATCTACGCCGGCGGCATCAACTACTACCCAATACCGCAGATAGGCATCAAGGCCGAGTACAACTACCGCGACCTGAAGAGCCAGTACAACGACGAGCCGAGCGTCAACATCGGCGTTGTCTACGAGGGTTTCTTCGACATCTTCACCAAGAAGAAAGCCCACAAGGTCCACCGCCAGGAGCCGCCGCGCACCGACCCGGCCGTGATGGAGCGCATGAACGAGATGCAGCGCGAGATCAACGAGCTGAAGCAGCGCAAGCCTGAGGTTCGCGTGGAGAACACCATCGTCGACGGCAAATACATCGTGACCTTCGCACAGGGCGAGGCCGAGCTGAGCGACTTGGACAAGTCGATTCTCGACAAGATCAGCAACCGCTCCACAGTTGACATCGAGGCCTACGCGTCGCCCGAGGGCTCGAAGGATCTCAACAAGCAGCTCTCGCAGAAGCGCGCCGAGGCCGTGAAGGCATATCTCGAAGGCCGTGGAGTCAAGGTGGGCTCGACCGAGAGCAAGGGAGCCGACGACAAATACAGCAACCGCATTGCCATTGTCACTGTGAAATAATCAAATTCACCAAGTTGACTTCCCCACTGCAGGGGCCGTGCCTTGTGCCGGCCCAAAGATAATGTACCAACCTTATTTTAAAGTTGTCGAACATTTTTTGTGGGCCGGCACAAGGCCGGCCCCTGCAAGAGGATGATTAACTTGCGGAACTTTAATAAAAAAATATAGATAAAACCAACACTAATTCAAATAACACAAAATGAAGAAAACAGCTAAATTCTTGTCGATGCTGCTCATAGGTGTGTGCGCCCTGGGCTTCACATCTTGCGGCGACGACGATGACGATGAGAGTGGCGAACAGACCCAGGCCGAAATCGCACCAAGGTTCTATGCCATCTCCAACACTTACGTCAACGATGTGGTCTACCCGACCTACACCGCCCTGGCCAACTACTGCCAGACGCTCTACACCGCCTGCCAGAACTTGTATGCCAAGCGTCAGGCCGGCACGCTGACCGACGCCGACATAAAGACCGCTTGCGACGCCTTCAAGCAGGCTCGCGAGCAGTGGGAGCGCTCTGAGGCATTTCTTTATGGCGCAGCCACCGACAACGACATCGACCCGCACATCGACTCATGGCCTCTCGACCAAGGCCAGATGCTCGACGCCATGACCGACGCTGACCTGCTCTCTGGTCTGCACGGAAGCAACCCGACACAATATGTGTGGAGCCGCAACGGCGACTTCGACTCAACTCTGGGCTTCCACGGACTGGAGTTCGTGCTCTTCCGCGACGGAGCCGACCGCACAGCAGCCAAGTTCAACGCCGAGTATGACGACTTCACCGACGGCGAGAACGACTTTACCAAGGTGAAGACCCTCGACGAGGCCGCATTCGCATCGGCTGTGGCCGGCGACCTGCGCAACATGACCTACCTGCTTGCCTACGGTTGGATTGGCACAAGCAACACCGACGGCCAGACATTCTACAACCTGCTCACCGGCGAGGCCAGCTACGTGCTCAACAGCTATCAGTATCGCGGTCTCAACAAGAATGGCGAGGCTTACGGCGCTTCTCTGCTTGAGGGCTACTACCACACCACATCGCAGGGCTGGGGCCAGACCATGTACCAGATCCTCGTGGCCGGATGCTCGAATATCTGCTCTGAGGTTTACCAGCAGAAGCTCGGTCAGGCCATGCGTGCCTACCGCAGCGGCGGCACATCGACCCACGAGAGCGAGGAAGGCGGACAGGAGCTCGATGCCATCGACTACATCGAGTCGCCCTACAGCCACCGCTCCTACATCGACTACCGCGACAACATCTATAGCATCCGCAACACCCTCTATGGCACTCGCGACATCACTGCCCAGCCTGTCAGCAACTCCATCATGGCCTACCTGCAGAGCAACAACAGCGCAATGGCCACTCAGCTGAACACCGTGCTCAACAACGCCATCAGCGCCCTCACCACGGCCAACGCGCAGGGCAGCTTCGTAACCGACATAGCAGCCGGCAACCTGACCAACTGCCAGGCAGCCTACGACGCTGTGGAGGCTCTCGACGACTACGTCAACGAGGTGGCCGACTGGTTCGCTCAGCAGGGCAACAAGTAAAGTCTATGAACAAAGTTTAATGTGGACAGATTTTGTTTACGTGTGAAACAAATCCCAACGAAACATAAACCATAACACTCCGATGCGTTGCCATGCAGCCCCCAGCGGGATGCGTGGCAACGTGTTGGCATACATTAATATAATTCTATGAAGACAAGATTATTCTATTCGCTTGCTGCCGTCGCTCTGGCCATGCCACTTGTGTCGTGCTCCGACGACGACAACAATAGCGACAACGACTTCGTGCCTGAGACAGCATACATCGGCAAGGCCGTGGGCAACTTCGACGCCTCGGAGTGGTATCCGGGCGGCGAGCTCGGCACCACCAACAACGTCTCGGGCAACTGCTACAGCGACGAGGCTCCAGCAGTGAGCGAGCAGGGACTGCTCGACCTGTTCTACGAGGGCGAGGACCTCTTTGAGAAGCAATACACCTACTCGTGGGGCAACAGCCCGTACAAGGGTCTCGGCCCCGCCAGCACGCGCAGCTCATGCCTCGACTGCCACCCGAACTACGGCCACGGCAAGTGGATGGCTTCCTACACCACAAGCTACGGCAACGGCAACGGCTATCTGCTCGTGGTCTACCACCCGACAGGCCCCGACGCCAGCAACAGCGACGGTTGGTCGAACAACGGCGCCTACGTCTCTGAGGTTACCGCAATGCCGCAGACACAGGCCCAGACCCCGTTCCTGCCGCCTATCGACGAGAGCCAGATCAACCTGCAGTGGAAGACGCTCGATGCCATGGAGAGCGGACTGTCGTTCACTTTCCCCAACGGTGGCGACACCTACTCGCTGCAATACCCGGAAATCACCATCCCGGAGAGCGCGTTCAACACCGACCCGACCCCGTACTCCGACGGCCGCAACGTGGCTGTGCGCCTTGAGACCACCATCGGCGTGATCGGTGTCGGCCTCATCGACGCCATCCCCTCCGACTCCATCAAGGCTCAGTATAAGAAGGAGTCAGACTACTTCAAGTCGGCAGGACTGGATGTTACTGAGTACATCAACCAGAACTACTACAACTCCACCACCAACGACTGGGGAGCCAGCGCACTCTACACCAACTTCGGCAGCGCCGGCTACTATGCCGACGGCACCGCCTCGTCGCGTGCCACAGGCCCCGTCAAGCGTTTCACCTACGCCCTGACCCGCGGCTCGCTGCAGGATGGCCCTGGCGCCAACGCCATCTGGAACATCACGAACGTTACACGTCCCGACCGCCACTACCTCTACACCACAAAGGCTTGGGCCAAGAAGATGTCGGAGACATCGAGCGTGATCGACTACATCCAGCAGAACGGCGCGGCTGAGAACAACCCGCTGCTGCACCCATACTATGGCGACGGCTCACGCGAGAGCATCGCCGAGCGCGTCAACCTGCTGCTCGGACTGAACACCGCAGCCGACTCGGCCACCTACCGCCACTACTTCGTCGACCCGTACGGCGAGGAGCAGACGGCCCACCAGTGGTACGCCTTCATGGTGTGGCACCGCGGCCTCTCCATCCCTCGCGCCCGCGACCTCAACGACACTGAGGTGCAGCGCGGCAAGGAGCTGTTCTATCAGTGGGGATGCACCAACTGCCACCGCCCGAAGTGGCAGACCACGGACGACAACTACTGGTCGCCGGCCATGCTGAACGGTCAGAAGCTGCCGCAGTTCAAGAACCAGACCATCTACCCCTACAGCGACTTCGTGCAGCACAAGCTCTACATGAAGAATGACATACACGGAACGTGGTGCCGCACCATTCCTCTGTGGGGCCGTGGCCTCTCGCTGACCAACACCGGCCGTGAGGATCGCTTGCACGACTGCCGCGCCCGCAACGAGGTGGAGGCCATCATGTGGCACTGCTACAGCAAGAAGAGCCACTCCTACAGCTCTGCCATCAACTTCTACAACGCCTCAAAGGCCGACCGCGACGCTGTGGTGAGGTTCATACGTTCGATCTAAACCCCACTCACGGACATTCATCTGACAGTCCCTATAGTTGCTATAGATTTCTATAGAAGCTATAGGGAATGTTTTTTCACTGCAATGAGAATAATTACTGGTTATTTGCTTTTTTATGGCGTTTTTATTTGTATCATTAATAGATACTTTGTATTTTTGCAGAAAAAATAAAGCCATGGCATTACAAATAGCATCAGTTCCGGTGCTCAGCGGAGAGGCTGCAGACCGTTTCGAAAAGCGAATGGCTGAAAGCGAGAAAAAGCGTGGAAGTGTGGATTTCTCCAAGCAGATTGATATGGCTCGCAGAATAGTGGCCAAAATCAAACACCTATGATTTCGCTTGAAGACTGTTCCTTCTATGAGTATAACTCAAAGGTCAATCTGACCTTTGGCACTTTTGATTGTGGAGACGCCGACCTTAATGATTTTTATGTTAAGGATGCTTTTCTGCAAGCGGAAGAGTTATTGTGCAAAAACTATTGTTTTGTAAAGGATCAGACTATAATATGTGCCTTTACCATCTCCAACGAAAGTATAAAAAAATTAGGCGCAGCGGATATTTTCCGTGGATTGGTCACTCTCTATCCAAGAA
>CAZRSL010000081.1:0-11306 GCA_964602785.1 uncultured Prevotella sp. | reverse complement strand
CCGCACAAACGATTCGCAATGTGGATGCGGACGGCCACAAGGGCCGCACCCTGCATTCGGATTTTCCATTTCCCGTGATTAAGCATATTCCAAAATGTAGGGGCATGATTTATCATGCCCGCGACACTGAATTATTGCCAATGACGGGCATGACAAATCATGCCCCATTCGTAATAGGCTGACTAACTGCACTTTGTAAGAGGGTACATCAAAATGAGGCCAAAGGCCTCATAAGTTACTATTATCAATCCAAATCTAAGCTTTTTTGGCCGAATAACGGTCCATGATGACAGCGAGGAGGATGACAAAGCCTTTCACCACCTGCTGCCAGAAAGGCGAGACGTTGAGCAGGACGAGGCCATTGTTGAGCACACCGATGATCAGTGCGCCTATCACCGTGCCCACTATTGTGCCACGACCACCGCTCAGCGAGCCGCCACCAATGACCACTGCCGCTATGGCGTCGAGCTCGTAGCCACTGCCGGCGTTGGGCTGAGCTGAGTCGAGGCGCGACGTAACCAGTACACCAGCGACGGCTGCCAGTATTCCTGCCAGCGTGTAGACCAGCAGCACCACGCGGTCGACCCTGATGCCAGACAGGAGCGAGGCCTTCTCATTGCCGCCGATGGCATAGATGTAGCGGCCTGTGCGCGTCTTCTTGAGGAAGAAAGCAAAGATGGCTATGATGACCACCGCTATCCACACGGGCATCGGAATGCCAAGCAGCCACCCCGTGCCCACAAACTCGAAGCCGCCGCCCAGGTTGGTGATGGGAAAGCCGCCCGTATAGAGCATGGTGAGGCCGCGTGCTATTGTCATCACGCCGAGAGTGGCCACAAACGGCGGCACCTTGAACCTCGTCACGAGCAGACCGTTGAAGCAGCCGAACACCGCGCCAATGATGAGGGCGGCAAAGCAGCAGCCCCAAAACGTGAAGCCCACAAACAGGTTGGCTCCATCTACCGTGAAGCCCTGATGGGCCAAGCCCGCAGCCACAGCACCCGACAGCGCCAGCACCGAGCCTACAGAGAGGTCGATGCCTCCGGTGAGTATCACCAATGTCATGCCCACGGCTATGCACAAGTTGACCGACGTCTGCCTGAGCACATTGAAGAAGTTGGCCGTGGTCAGGAAGTTCTCCGACAGGAATGCCATGGCCACACACATCAGCAGCAAGGCTGCAAGCGGTTTAACAACTGGTTGGGAAAGTATCTTTTTCATTCTGGTAACGATGCTTTTAGTATTGATTCTTCACTGAATTGACTGCGCTCAAAAGTCTGGCCCACCCGGCCGTCGCGCAGAGTCATTATGCGGTCGGATATGGCCATAATCTCTGGCAGCTCCGACGAAACCACCACGAGAGCCATGCCCTGCTGGGCCAGCTGGTCGATCAGGCGGTAGATCTCGCTCTTTGCGTTGATGTCGATGCCGCGGGTGGGCTCGTCGAGCAGCAGCACCTTTGGCTTGGTGAGCAGCCACTTGGCCAGCACCACTTTCTGCTGGTTGCCGCCGCTCAGTTTGCCCACTGTTTGAAGCGATGAGTTCGACTTTATCTGCAACCTGTCGCGGCTGTTGTCGGCGGTTCTTAGTTCCTTCTTCTCGTCGATGGTGTGCATGGCGGTGAGAAAGTCGCGCAATGAAGCCAGCGTAACATTGTCAGCAATGGTCATGCCGAGCACGAGGCCTTCCTGCTTGCGGTCTTCAGGGCACAAGGCCAAGCCCTCGGCCACAGCCTCTTGCGGATGGCTGATGGTCACTTTTCGACCGTCTATCTTCACAGTGCCTGTGACATCCTTAGGGAAGACACCGAAGATGGACTCCAACAGCTCGGTGCGACCGGCTCCCATCAGGCCGTAGATGCCAAGCACCTCACCACGATGCACCTGCAACGATATGTCGCTCAGGCGAAGCCGCGATGGATGGTTGGCATCGCGCAGCGAAAGGTGTTCCACCTCAAGTGCCACATCGCCCGTTGGGTGTGGTTGCTTTACAAAGAAATCCGACTGGTCGCGCCCCACCATGAGGCTCACTATCTCGTCGAGCGAGGTGTCTGGCATGGGCTTTTCGGCTATCAGCTTGCCGTCGCGCAGGATGGTAACGAAGTCGGCCAACTCGCTGACCTCCTCCATCTTATGGCTGATGTAGACTATGCCCACGCCCTGCGCCTTCAGTTCGCGGACGATGTTGAAGAGCAACTGGGTCTCCGACTCCGACAGCGACGACGTTGGCTCGTCCATGATGAGCACTCGCGGATGGAGCGACAGAGCCTTTGCTATCTCCACGAGCTGTTGCTGGCCAATGTTCAGGTCGGCCACGATGGTGTGGGTGTCGGCCTCGAGATGCAAGCGCGAGATGAGTTCGTGGGCGTCGTGGTGCATCCTTCGCTTGTCTATAAGTCCCAGCCGCCCTACAGGCTCACGGCCGAGGAATATGTTTTCGGCCACGTTGAGATATGGCACGAGGTTCAGCTCTTGGTGCACGATTGTTATGCCACACTGCTGAGCGTCGGCCACGCCGGCGAACTGCCGTTTCTCGCCGTCAACAATGATGTCGCCCTCATAATTGGTGTAGACACCCGAGAGGATGTTCATCAACGTCGACTTGCCAGCTCCGTTCTCCCCCACGAGCGCGTTCACCTCTCCCGCCACAACGTGCAGGCTTATCCCGTCGAGCGCAAGCACCCCCGGAAACCGCTTGGTGATGCCTCGGGCTTCAACTATTACTTTCCTTTCCATCACTTCAGTTGATAAGGTGTAATCTCAAGCGTGTCGGGCATTGCGCCGTCCTTTATGGCCACTGCTCCTGTGAAGTTCACTTCCCCATTGAAGCTGCGCCCCTTGAGGCTTGAGGCAATATATTTGTTGAGTGCCGCCGACACCGCGTTGAAGTCCATCGTGTTGTTGAAATCGTCGATCAGGAACCATCCTGAGGCGTCGCGGGCTGTGTTGCCAAAGATGTATTTCAGCGGAATTCTGACAGGCACGTTGTCCACCGTGCCATGCAGCTCGTCGGTTTTGGTTGTAGCATTTTCCACTTTACCACCCACAACATAGAAAGCCGCCGAACCGATGCCTAAATAGCGGGCGTGGGCCTTGACGAAAGTGGTGTCGCCGGCCTGTAGGCTTTCTTTCAGTTGCCCCACTCCAACAGCACGTTGCGACAGCGACTGCAAGGAGTCGCGCATTGTCAGAGCCACTATCTTGTCTGGGTTGGCTTTGCTCAGCAGTTCGCGCTGACGCTTCTCGGCCAGGTTCTCAGTATAGAAAGAACCCCACACGGCCACGGCGAGGAGCACAATAATTATAATAGCTTTCTTCATAAGTCAATCAAGTTTACCGAAATGTCCATAATGTGAAACGTTGCTCTTGGTAACCAGGTCGACAGCCACCGGCAACTTCTTTGGCAGATAGCGGTCGCCCCGCAGGTAGCGGTCGGCCAGTTGAGCGGCGGTGCGAGCCATAATCTTCGGAAACTGCATGCCTGTGGCGGTGATGCGGCCTTGGCGGATGGAGTTGACGCAGTCGTCGGAGCCGTCGAAGCCAAACACCTTGATGTGGTCTTCCTTGCCAGCGGCCAGCACAGCTTGGAAAGCTCCCATGGCCATGGCGTCGTTGCCACAGAACACGGCGTCGATGTCGGGGTGGGCCTGCATCATCGACTCCATCACCTCCATGGCCTTGTTTTGGTCGAAGTCGGCGTTCTGCTGGGCCACCATTTTGAGGTTCTTGAAGTTGTCCACCACAGAATGAAAGCCGCGGCTACGCGCCCAAGTGTTGTTGTCGCCCACCAGACCGAGTATTTCGGCATAGTTGCCCTTGCGCCCCATAACATTGACGAAATATTCGCCCAGCGTGATGCAGCCAGAGTAGTTGTCGCTCAGTATCTGCGTAACGCAGGCTCCAGGCACGTTGATTTCCCTGTCCATGCAGAACACTGGGATGCCCTCTCTGGCAGCCGACTTGGCGTTGACGGCAGAACCGTCAGCGTCGGTGGGGTTGAAGAGTATGGCCTTGTAGCCCGAGGCGATGATGTTGTCGAAGTGCTCGGCCTCCTTTGAAGGGTTGTTTTGCGAGTCGAAGAGCGTGGCGTCGTAGCCCAATTGACGGCAACGCTCCACCGCTGTCTGGCCCAGCACCACAAACCATGGGTTGTTGAGCGTGGAAATCACAACCGCAATGCGCCCTTTCTTCTCCTGCTTGCCGCCACCACACGAGGCGAGAGGCAACGCCACGACAACGGCAAGCAACACAGCCGCCACCGAGCGCAGACATTCCTTAGTTCGTTTCGAAAACATTTGTTTTAGGTTCTTAGTTCTTAATCAATGGCAAAATTAAGCATTATTGTTCAAATGTACAAGCCAAAAGCCAAAAATAATAACATTCAATCTGTTTTTTCGTCAAAAAGGCGTAACTTTGCAACCTGAATCATCAATAGAGCAAAACCATTATGAAGCATCAGTTGAGAAGCGCGGTTTGCACCGAGGGTCGCAAGATGGCCGGAGCCAGAGCGCTCTGGGTGGCGGCAGGCATGAAGCCGTCGATGTTTGGTCGCCCCGTTATAGCAATAGTAAATTCGTTCACTCAGTTCGTGCCGGGCCATACCCACCTGCACGAGATAGGCCAGATTGTGAAGCAAGAGATAGAGCGGCTGGGCTGCTATGCGGCCGAGTTCGACACCATAGCCATCGACGACGGCATAGCCATGGGGCACGACGGTATGCTCTACTCGCTGCCATCGCGCGACCTGATAGCCGACTCTGTGGAGTATATGGTTAACGCCCATAAAGCCGACGCTATAATCTGCATCAGCAATTGCGACAAGGTTACACCAGGCATGCTAATGGCGGCCATGCGGCTCAACATTCCAACTGTGTTCTGCTCGGGAGGGCCGATGGAAGCTGGCCACTGGCACGGGCAAAACGCCGACCTTATAACGGCGATGATTGGCGGCGCCGAGCCGACATTGAGCGACGATGAAGTGGCTCAGTTGGAACAGACGGCGTGCCCTGGCTGCGGATGCTGCTCGGGCATGTTCACCGCCAACTCGATGAACTCGCTCACCGAGGCCATCGGACTCGCACTGCCTGGCAACGGCACCGTGCTGGCCACCCACCAAAACCGCTTGGAACTGTTTCGCCGTGCCGCACGCCTTATAGTAAAAAACGCCCTTGCCTACTACAACGACGGCGACGAGCGGGTGCTGCCGCGCAGCATCGCCACACGCGAGGCTTTCCTCAACGCCATGACGCTCGACATCGCCATGGGAGGAAGCACCAACACCGTACTCCACCTCTTGGCCGTGGCCCAAGAGGGAGGTGTTGACTTCACCATGAACGACATCGACAGACTGAGCCGACACGTTCCATGCCTTTGCAAACTGGCTCCGAACACCCAGAAGTACAGCGTGCAGGAGTGCAACCGCGCGGGTGGAATACTTGGCATAATGGGCGAGCTCGACAAGGGCGGCCTCATCAATGACGGCACCATCCGCGTTGACGGCATGACCACTGGCGAAGCCATCCGGAAATATAGCATCACAGGCGAGACCATCGACCTTGATGCCGACAACATATATCATAGTGGGCCAGGCAACAAGTTCTCCACTCGTATGGCATCGCAAAACTACAGTTGGCCAACACTCGACACCGACCGCGCCAACGGCTGCATACGCGACATAGCCCACGCCTACACCAAGGACGGCGGACTGGCTGTGCTCTTTGGCAACATAGCGCAAGACGGATGCGTGGTGAAGACGGCAGGAGTCGACCCGGAGCTGTGGCACTTCGAGGGTCCCGCAGTGGTGTTCGACTCACAAGAGGACGCTTGCGACGGCATCCTCGGCGGCAAGGTGAAAGCCGGCGACTGCGTGGTGATAACTCACGAGGGGCCGAAGGGCGGACCAGGAATGCAGGAGATGCTCTACCCCACATCTTATATTAAGAGCATGCACCTCGGCAAGAAGTGCGCCCTGATAACCGACGGACGCTTCTCGGGAGGCACAAGCGGCCTCAGCATTGGCCACATCTCGCCTGAGGCGGCCAGCGGTGGCAATATTGGCAAGATTAAGGACGGCGACATAATAGAGATAGATATACCTTCGCGCTCCATCAATGTGCATCTTAGCGACGAAGAACTGGCCCAGAGGCCACAACAGCCCTTGCGCCGACAGCGTACCGTAAGCAAGGCGCTGAGAGCCTACGCCCAGAGCGTGAGCAGTGCCGACAAGGGCGGCGTGAGGATAATTGGATAAAATCGGAACGACGATATGAGCAATTCAACTTGGAGCGGAGTCAGAAACGGTGAGCAGTGCCAAGGAGCTGAGATACTTATGCGCGCCCTCTATCAAGAGAACGTGAGCACCATCTTCGGCTATCCTGGCGGAGCTATAATGCCTGTCTACGACGCGCTATACATGCACACACGAGCTCAAGACCCGTGGTTCCACCACGTGCTCGTCCGCCATGAGCAGGGCGCGGCTTTGGCAGCGGAGGGCTACGCCCGGGTGAGTGGCGACGTGGGTGTGGCCATCGTTACGAGCGGTCCTGGAGCCACCAACACACTGACGGGCGTGGCCGATGCCATGATGGACTCAGTGCCTATCGTGGTTATAGCTGGGCAGGTGGGCATAGGGGCTTTGGGCACCGACGCATTTCAGGAGGTTGACCTCGTGGGCGTGGCGCAACCCATCAGCAAGTGGAGCTACCAGATACGCCGCCCGGAGGATGTGGCATGGGCTGTCAGCCGCGCCTTTTATATCGCACGCAGCGGCCGGCCAGGCCCTGTTGTGCTCGACTTCCCACGCAACGCCCAAGTGGGTGAGGCTGTGTGGACGCCACAGCGTACCGACCATGTGCGCTCCTACAACCCATATCCCAGCCCCGACCTCGACGCACTGGAACAGGCCGCTGCCATCATTAACGCCGCCAAGAAGCCCATGGCTCTCGTGGGGCATGGCGTGGAGCTGGGCGGAGCGCAAAAAGAGCTGCTCCGCTTCCTCGAAAAGGGCGACATACCTGCTGGCCGAACTCTTCTCGGCTTGTCGGCCCTCACACATAGCCATCGTCTCAATGTGGGCATGTTGGGCATGCATGGCAACTATGCACCCAACGTGAAGCAACAGGAGTGCGATGTGCTGATAGCCATCGGCATGCGCTTCTCCGACCGCGTTACGGGGCGCATCGACACCTACGCACGACAAGCCAAGGTGATTCAGCTCGACATCGACCCCTCGGAGGTTGGCAAGAACGTGGCTGTCGACGTGGCTGTGGTGGCCGACTGCAAGCAAAGTCTGCCACTGCTGACGCAACTGATAGCCCCAGCCGACCACTCGGAGTGGATCAGCTCATTCCGCCCTTTGCAAGAAAAGGAGAGGACGGAGGTGATAGAGCCGCAGACCCACCCCGCCACGGGACCTTTGCTCATGGGCGAGGTGGTGGCTCGCGTGGCCGAGGCGACCAATGGAAAGGCTGTACTGGTGAACGACGTGGGCGAGAACCAGATGTTTTCGAGCAGATATTTCAACTTCGTCACCGAGCGGTCGATTGTCACCTCGGGTGGATTGGGCACCATGGGCTTCGGTCTGCCTGCCGCAGTAGGAGCGACCTTCGGTACCGACCGAACCGTGTGCCTGTTCACTGGCGACGGCGGACTGCAAATGAACCTGCAGGAGCTGGGCACGGTGATGGAACAGCAGTCGCCCGTGAAAATCATCCTGCTCAACAACAATTATCTTGGCAACGTGCGCCAATGGCAAGACCTAATGTTCGGTCGGCGACGCTCGTTCACACGAATGCTCAACCCGCGCTACGCCGACGTCTGCGCCGCCTACCACATCAGCTACCGCCTTGTCAAGGAGCGCGAAGAACTCGAAGCGGCAGTCGGCGAAATGCTTGCCACCGATGGCCCGTTCTTCATGGAGTGCGCCGTGAAGGAGGACGAGAATATAGAGCCGATGACACTTCCCGGAACAAGCATTGATGAAATGCAGCTCCACCTCGACATTTAAGACAAAGACATGGATAACACATTCTATACACTTATCGTCTACAGCGAGAATGTTACCGGCATTCTCAACCAAATCACGGCTGTGTTCACGCGACGGCAGGTCAACATAGAGAGCCTGAACGTTTGCGCGTCGAACATCCCCGGCATACACAAATACACCATCACGGCTTGGAGCAACGAGGATCAAATAAGGAAAATCACTCTCCAGATAGAGAAGAAAATCGACGTGGTGAAGGCCGACTACTACACCGACGAGCAACTGTTTATCAACGAGGTGGGACTCTACAAAATCTCCACGCCCGTGCTCCTCGACAACCCGGAGGTGTCGAGGGCCATACGCCATCGCGGCGCAAGCCTGACCGAGGTGAACCCCGTCTACGCCATTGTGCTGCTGGCGGGGCTGACCGACGACGTAACCGGACTCTACAACGACCTGAACCGCCTCGACTGCATCCTGCAGTACAGCCGCACGGGGCGCATAGCAGTAACACGCAGCAAGGACGAACCTAAAATATGACCACACTATGAGCAACACACTTCTGCCCAAGGCCGGCACCTACAACTTCATGACCGAGCCTTTCCATTGCGACTTCCAGAACCGCCTGTTCATGGGCCATCTGGGCAACGACATGCTCAACGCCGCCGACTTCCACAGCAACGACCGTGGCTACGGCATGAACTATCTCAACACCATCGGCAAGACGTGGGTGCTCTCGCGCATGGCCATTGAGATGGGGCGCATGCCACAAGCCTACGACCACTTCACCATAACCACATGGGTGGAGAACGCGATGCGCTATTTCACAAGCCGAAACTTCGAGGTCAGCTCGCCCGAAGGAGAACCACTGGGCTATGGCCGCAGCATCTGGGCCATGATTGACACCACCACACGGCAGCCCACCAACATACTCGACATAAACGACGGCCTTATAGCCCAGTACATCGAAAAAGAAAAACAGTGCCCCATCGCCAACCCGTCGCGCGTGGTGATAGGCGAGGGAGCAGAGTTGAAACGGCAAATCGACACTACCTACAGCGACGTCGACATCAACGGCCACGTCAACTCAATAAAATATATGGAGCACGTGCTCGACCTTTGGCCGCTCGACTGGTACCGCCACCATAGCGTCCATCGCATCGACATCGCTTTTGTGGCTGAGACACATCAGGGTGACAAGCTCCTTTTCTATGTCTTAGACAAGGGGCAGCTGCTCTACGACGTGAAGATAACAAAACAGGAGCGCAACAGCAGCGAAGAGATAGAAGTTTGTCGTCAAAGTGTTAAATTCGTAAATATCTGACATTTTATTTGGCTGAATAGTTTTAAATCATTACCTTTGCAGTCGGAATAGATAGAAAATAACATTGTATTCACCATTCCTCTACTACAAGAGGCTAAATTTGAAGAACCTATATGGCAGAAATGAATTTTGGAGGAGTTACCGAGACAGTGGTAACAAGTAAAGAATTTCCACTCGACAAGGCTCGCGAGGTGCTCAAGAACGAGACCATCGCGGTGATAGGATATGGCATTCAGGGACCTGGTCAGGCAGGCAACCTGCGCGACAACGGCTTCAATGTGATTGTTGGTCAACGGCCAGGGCGTACCTACGAGAAGGCTGTGGCCGACGGATGGGTGCCGGGCAAGACGCTGTTCTCCATTGAGGAGGCGGCAGAGAAGGGCACGATAGTGTGCATGCTGCTTTCCGACGCCGGCCAGATTGACGCTTGGCCGAAGATAAAGCCCCACCTCACCGCTGGAAAGACGCTCTACTACAGCCACGGTTTCGCCATCAATTGGCAAGACCGCACAGGAGTGGTGCCGCCCAAGGACATCGACGTGGTGATGGTTGCCCCCAAAGGTTCGGGCACGTCGCTCCGCACCATGTTTCTTGAGGGGCGAGGCCTCAACTGCTCCTACGCCGTCTATCAGGACGCCACAGGCAAGGCTGAAGAGAAAACCATAGCTTTCGGCATTGGCATCGGCGCGGGTTATCTGTTCAAAACCACTTTTGCCAAGGAGGCCACAAGCGACCTGACGGGCGAGCGTGGCTCGCTGATGGGTGCCATCGAGGGATTGCTCGAAGCCCAGTATGAGGTGCTGCGCGAGCATGGACACTCGCCATCGGAGGCTTTCAACGAGACAGTGGAGGAGCTTACGCAGAGCCTTGGCCCGTTGTTCGGCGAGAAGGGCATGGACTGGATGTATGCCAACTGCTCAACCACAGCCCAGCGAGGCGCTCTCGACTGGCGGCCAAGGTTCAAGGAGGCCATCAAGCCAGTTATGGAGTGGCTCTACCTGAGCGTGCAGACTGGCCAGGAGGCGCAAATCAGCATCGACAGCAATTCGAAGCCAGACTACCGCGAGAAGCTGAACGCCGAGCTCAAGGCCATGCACGACATGGAGATGTGGCGTGCGGGCGAGACGGTGCGTAAGCTGCGCCCAGAAAACGATTGATTTTTCTCGTACATAATAAGTTGGGGGGAATCGCTTCGCGAGGAGCGGTTCCTTTTTTTGTAATTGTAGGAGCCTGATTCTTCATGCCAGCCCTCGACTGGGGTGTAAATTGAGGCTGCTGGCCTCAAATTCACTAAGAATATGTCTCCGTGGCTTTCCTTTATAAAGTAAATAATTCTAATATATTCTTGTCAATTCAAAAGATTATTCGTATTTTTGCACTTAGAAGTCCTACTGAAAGAGAACATGGGAACAACAATAAAAACAAGAGAGGAATTCCTCGACAGATTTGAAGCGGCCAAGCAGCGCAAACGCGAAATGGTTGCCAAGATGAAAGAGGAAATGACCATTGAGTGTGAAAAACGCTATGGCAAGAAGCCCAATTCTTTCTTTGTCTTATGAGAGAATTAGACGTTGCCAGAATTAATGAAGCCGCTCCATACAAAGTATTCACTACGGAACGGTATCATTATTATGGATTTGAGACTAAAGCTGGGGTTATCATCTATGTTGGATTTGATGACGATGAACTTCTGTCATCAGAATCATATCAGTTTACTATCCTTAACGGAAATAACAAGCCATCACCAAGAGACAACGGAGTAAGGGACACGATTTTTGCCATCATAAACGAGTTCTTCCGTGTCAATAACAACCATGCTCTATATCTGTGAGACTGGCGACGGCAGACAGGCAATGCGAAGCCGTTTGTTCACTCATTGGTTTTCAACCTTTGCTGGCAAAGGAAATTACTCAATTCTACAATCCTCTATTGTTGACAGGGAGGGCGTCGACAACTTTTTCGCCCCTACCTTCAGAAACGACAATCCTAACATTAACCAAGT
>CAZRSL010000080.1:0-11559 GCA_964602785.1 uncultured Prevotella sp. | reverse complement strand
TGAATCGAGGATATTGCCGTTGTCTGCTTGTCGAGTCCCAGACGTTTAAGCCACGCCTCAACCGTTGACCGCGAAGAAGAGTTGCGGATACTCGACCCCGATATGCCAAGGCTCTCAAGGATTGTCGCATTCGGGAAGTAGCTGCTGAGCATTGACCTGTAGCTGCTTACTCCGCTTCCACCGTGGGTTCCGAAAGGCACGAAAGTCTTGTTGGCGAGTTCCTGCTGATGGGCTTCAAGGAATGTACGGATAATCTTCGGCGGCTGCCCCATCCATATCGGCCCTCCGATGAAAATCGTGTCATAGTCGCTGATGTTGTTGAAATCACCAACGTAAGCCGGACGTGCGTCAGAAGCCTCGATGTTGTTGACATAGTTCACGCACTCCTCATAGTTTTCGGGATAAGGATTGACGGGAACAATCTGGAATGTGTCAACATCGGCGAGCTCGGTGATGTAGTCTACCATGATGGCTGTGTTGCCCCTCTCCACCGTTCCCACTTGCCAATTCTCACCGGCACGGGAGAAATACAACACCAGCATCTTGGCTTTGCTTGTTTCTGAGCCGTTCCCCTGTGCGAATCCAATGGTCGCACATAAAAATACGATTATTGTTGTCAGAGCTTTCTTCATTGTTGTTTATATGTTGATACTTGACTTTTTCAAGTGCAAAGTTAATGAGGAAACAGCTTGGTTCCTTTATCAATTTTACCAAAATACTTATCAATCTTTCGGAATCCACTTCTTTGTGTCAGTGACGCCGCTTCAAAGGCTGCAAAAATGTCTTTTCATCTTCCCTTATGAATAAAGCTGTTCCTTAGTGGCGGCCTTTTGGCACTTCAACCAAACCTACATAGTAGCTTTTGGCACGTGCCAAAATGTTGTTGGGCACGTGTGGAACAACATTTTCCCACGTGCCAAAACATTGTTTGACACGTGGGAAAAGCTCAAGAAACGTTGTTTTTGTGGTGGGCAGACGTTGCCAACGTGCTACAACGTCAGCGCCGTCAGGATTGCGTCACTCCTCAATCCACACACCGTTGGCGAACTGGTAGGTGGCGGTGAGGCGGCCCTGCTCGTCGAAGTGCTGGGCCGGGCCGTCGGCCACGTAGCCGTAGAACTGCCGCTCAGCGTCGCGGGCCTTGGGGTGGAGGTTCCATTGCGACACAATCTTCTTCTGTCCGTTGGGCCAGAAGTGGGTCCACGTGCCGCGCTGGGTGTTTCGGTCGCGGTCCCACTGCCACAGCAGGTGGCCCTCGCTGTCCCAGAACCGCTCGCGGCCTGTCTTGAAGCCGTTGCTATAGACAGCCTCGTGCTGCTTCTGTCCGTTGGGCCACCAGTCGGTGGCTTTGCCGTCGAGCAGATAACGGCCGTCGGCGCACGTCTTGGCTTGCCATCGGCTCTTCTTCTGGCCGTTGGCGTAACGCTCGCTGTAGCTGTTGCGGCTGCCTTTGGGGTTGAGGTCGGGCTGTATGTCGCCCTCGTCGGAGTAGACCCACGCCTCGTTGAACTCATAGTGCAGTCCCGGCACGCTCTTGGTGGTGAGCACGTGGATGAGACCGTCGGGCGACTGGCGCACTGTGCCGTAGCCGATGGTTGTGTAGGGCGGGCGGCCGTCGCAGGGCAGACCAACTGGCAGCGACTTCACGTGCCACGTCAGGCCGTTGTCGCGCGAGAGGGCTACGAAGGCGTTGTAGCTGTGATTCCACTCCTTTGGCGGCGCCACCTTGTGCTTCTGCAGATAGCCGTCGCTGACGAAGCAGAGCGCGCCGCTCTTCAGCCTGATCATACTGGGACGCTGGCCGCTGCCGAGCTGCGGGAAGTGGACGGCTTGGCTCTCAGACCACGTGCGGCCATAGTCGCGACTGATGTTCATGGGCGTCCAGCCGTCGACGTTGGCATTCTTGCCGCCAATGGAGAGCAGCGTGCCGTGGTCGTCGAGTGGAACAATGGTGGAGTGGCGGCCTCCGGTGCGTCCACCCATGTCAGTCCAGGTGATTCCGTTGTCGGCACTGCGCCAGAGGAAGCTCTCGCTCTCCACGCCGTCCTCGGCCATGTAGATGGCACCGTCGGCTCCACGGAAGGCGTTGGTTATCGGTTGCGGCGTGCAGCGCGAGAATGGCTCAGCAAGCTTGGGCACCGAGAGACGCCACGTCTGCCCGTTGTCGTCGGACTGGGCTATGCGGAAGGGCACGTATTTAGAGATGTCGCGGCCTCCACCGAAGAACCAGAGGCGGCCACGGTCGTTCCAGAGCAGACCGCTCTGGTCGTTGTAGTGGTCGGTTGAGAAGAGCACCTCGGGCATGTCCCAGTCGAGCGAGCCATGGCGCAGCCGCGCTTGGACGAATGTGGTGGAGGTGTCGTTTTCCGACTTGCCGCGTGGCGACGAGAAGTAGACGGCCAGCGCGTCGCCGTTGCTGAGCATTTCGAAGCCCGGCGAGTGGTTGTGGTGGTAGACGCCGAAGTCGATGCCAGTGAGCATGGCGCACTCCTTTTTGGCGTAGGCCGGCGGCACGGGCAGCGCGAACTGGACATTGAAATAAGGCACGTCGGGCCGCGGGCCTATCTTGGCCGTGATTGTGTCTTGGTGGATGCCGCACTGGTTGAAAGCGGGCTGTTGCTTCTCCACCACGACGAAGTGGAGCGAGCCAGTGGAGTCGGCCAGCGCGTCCATGTTGCCGCCCGCCGAAATCTGCCAGCCCCGCTCCACCACCTGTTGCTGGGCCGAGGCTGATAGCGCAAGACCGACAAGTGGCAGAAGCAAAAGAAGAAATCTGATGTTCATTATAATTGGTTTAGAGGAGTTATACTGTAAAAACGCAGAAAGGCAATCGCTTATTGTGTGCGGTTGCCCTTCTGTGTCGTTATAACGGTTTAGTAGCCGCTGTTCTGATATTCAGCGTCGTTGTCGATGAGCAGAATCTCTGAGGTCTGCACCGGACGGAAGTAGTACTCGCTCTTGAAGCTCGTGATCTGCGGGTTGCACTTGGCGATGCGCGACTCGAAGGCGCGGAAGCGCTTGAGCGTCTGCCAGCGCTGCCACTCGCCTATCAGCTCTCGGGCATCCTCGTCGAGCAGGAAGTCCTGTGTGATGTCGCCGGCCTGCACGTCCATAGAGTGGTCGTGGTTCTTGCAGGCGCGGTTGCGCACCACGTTAACCCTCTGTGCGGCGGTGGCGTTGTCGCCCAGTCGCCAGTAGATCTCTGCGCTGAGCAGATAGGTCTCGGCCAGGCGGTAGACTATGCAGTCGCCCGAGGAGTATGGCTTCGAGGCGTTGGTGCCGGCGTAGAGCGACGGGTTGTTGTTCTTACGCAGACTGGGATAGATCTTGCCCGGGTTGGCCTCATCGGCGTAGTTGTCCATCACGTTGTAGATGGCATAGCGGCTCGCGTCCTTCTGCGCCTGGGTGTAGGTGTTGCGCAGCGAGAGGTAGATGGCCGTGTCGCCAATCAGGATGTTGTAGGCCGAGTTGCCCACGCGGCCCTGGTCGAGCCCCCATATCTTGGCGTCGCTCTGGGTCCAGGCGTAGTAGTTGCCGCTGTTGGGCTTGTTGATGTAGTAGGTGTCGAAGAAGAAGCCCTCATAGCGCGTGTCGTTGGGGGCGTAGAGATTGAGCATGTACTTCGACGGGGCCATGTAGTTGTTGCCCTTGGCCAGCTTGTGGGTGGCTATGCCGTTCACCTCGGTATTGTAGCTCGGGGTGATGCCCTCAAGATAGATGCCGCTGTTGTTGTTATTGTAGGCGTCCCAGTGCTTCCACGAGCGGTTGAAGTAGTTGCCGCGTGGGTTGTAGGCCGTGATTGACGAGTGGGTAACCACAAACAGAGCCTCCTTGTTGGTCTTGTTGTTCTCGTCGGCAAACACCTCGGCCGGCGTGTCGTAGAGGCTGACGCCGAGCGCGGCCTGGTTGTTAATCAGATAGTCGGCGGCCTCCTTGGCCTTCTGCAGGTACTGCTGGCTCTCAGCGGTGGAGAGGGCGGTGGCACCGCCAAGTCCGTCGGTGTAGGTGCTGTAGGTCAGCGCGGCCTTGGCCATCAGGTGGTAGGCGGCGGCTCGCGTTACGTGGCCACGCACCTCCTGGCTGACTGGCAGATACTGCTCGGCGAACTCAAGGTCGGAGAAGATGACCTGATAGAAGTCGTTGATAGAGCTTGTGGGCAGACTGGTGATAGGTGTCGATGTGGGCTCGGTGGGCAGATACTTGCCGCCCCAGTACTCCACGATGTTGAACAGCGCGTGGGCACGGAGGAAGTGGGCCTCGGCGGCCAGCGCGTTGGCCTGGTCGGCGCTGAGGCCGCTCACCTTGTCGGCGTAGGCAATGGCCGCGTTGCAGGTGTTCACTGTGCTGTAGAGGCTGTTGTAGCCCTCCTGGAACATGTAGACGTTGGCACCAAAGTCGTTGGGATAGGTGAGCACCTTGCTCCAGTTGCCGTTGCTTCCGCCGCGCACGTCCTGCCAGATGTCAGTGCCGGCCTCAGCCGTCATCACGTAGGTGTCCTCGGCCTGTCCGTAGGTGGTGCGCACGAGGTCGAAGTAGCATCCGTTGATAAGTTTCTCATAGCCGGCCGCCGTGCTCCACTCCTGGTCGGTGGTGATGGCCGACGGGTTCTCCTCGTCGAGGCTGCAGGCCGCGAGTGTCATGGCTCCAACGGCAGAGGCCAACAATATATGATATGTCTTCATTTTGTTTGCTTTAATGTTTATGTTAGAATGAAATGTTTACGCCAAAGACAAACTGCTTCGACAGCGGTGCATCGTCGTCGTTGCCGCCCTTCTCCAGGTCGTAGTTCTTCAGGTATTTGCTCTCCTTGGCGAAGATGAACGGGTTGTTGGCCGTGAAGTAGAAGCGCAGGTTGGTCAGGTGGATTTTGCTGATGAGCCGCTTGGGCAGGGTGTAGCCCAGGGTGATGTTCTTGACCTTCACGTAGGAGCCGTCGTAGTAGTCGATCGAGCTGTTGGCCTGATAGGGGTCTTGCGAGCTGTCGGCGTTTGGCTGCGGATAGCGTGCGTTCTGGTTCTCGGGCGTCCAGTAGTCGCAGACGGCGGGTGATGGAGAAAGGCCGTCGAGGCGGTACCATCCTGTCAGTCCGTAGGGTATGGTCCATCCCCAGCGTGCTATCATCTGGAAGCTCAGGTCGAAGCCCTTGTAGTAGAACGAGTTGGTGAGGCTGGCAGTCCAGTCCGGGTCAGCGTGGCCTATCACCTGGTAGTCGTCGGCGTCGATCTTGCCGTTGCCGTCTACATCCTCCACCTTGATCTGTCCGGGCTTGGCGCCATACTTGGCGGCCTCCTCAGCCTCGGCCTCGCTCCATATTCCGGCATACTTGTAGAGGTAGTAGGTGTGGACAGGCTCGCCTGAGATCAAGTACTGGTAGCCACTGTACTGCAGCGGGCTGTCCGACGTGGTGCGCACCACCTTCTCCTTGTTGGTGGCGAAGGTCAGGTTGGCGTCCCACTTGAAGTCCTTTGTGTTGAAGATGTGTCCCGTAACAGCAAGCTCGAAGCCTGTGTTCTTGGTCTTGCCCACGTTGTCCCACATGATGAAGTTGCTTGCGTTGGAGCCACCCAGAGCGTATGGCAGGCTGCGCTGGAAGAGCAGGTCGCGCGTGTGGGTGGAGTACCAGTCGGCCACGATGTCGACACGACCGTTGAAGAGGCCGATGTCGAGGCCAACGTCAATCATCGTCGACTTCTCCCAGCCCAAGTTCAGGTTGGCCACGTTGCTGCCGTAGGTGCTGTAGGCCTGGCCCACGTCCTGGAAGCCGATGGTGCCGGTGCGGCTGGTGGCCATGGTGGCATACTCGGCGGCACCGGCGTTGCCCGTAACACCGTAGCTGAGGCGCAGCTTCAGGTTGCTGAGCCACTTCTCGGTGCTCTTCATCCAAGGCTCATCGCTGATGCGCCATGCCGCGGCGGCTGCGGGGAAGAAGTCCCACTTGTTGCCCTCGGCCAGCATCGATGAGCCGTCCCAGCGTCCGCTCAGGGTGAGCAGGTAGCGGCCCAGGTAGCTGTAGTTGATACGTGCCACATACGACATCTTCTGGCTCTGCACATAGCCCGAGCTGACCTGCGGAATGCCCGTTGCGCCGGCCAGGTTGTGGTAGCTGTAGCTCGAAGTGTCGAAGTCGTTGGCTATGGCGTCAGAAGTCTCGGTGCGCTTCTTCTCCCAGTCGGTTACGCCAGTGAGGGTGAAGTTGTGGGCGTCGCCTATCTTGAACTTGTAGGTCAATATGTTCTGCCACTCATAGTTGTAGGTGAAGGTGTTTGGAGTCTCGGCCTTCGAGCCTGTCTGCAAGCCGTTGAACGAGTTGCTGCCGGTGAAGTAGCCACCCTTCAGGTTGGAGAAGTTGCCGCCGAGGACGCTCTTGAAGCTGAGACCCTCTATTGGCTTGATCTCGACGTAGGCTTGTGGCTGCACAATGAGCAGCTTCTGGTTGTGGACATACTCGCCCGGGGCGTTGTCGGCCAGCGGGTTGATGTCGCCGGTGTTGCCGCCGACGGGATAGAGGTTGAGCGAGCCGTCCTCGTTGTAGGGCGTGCCAAGCGGCGGGGTGCAGAGTATGCGGTTCCACACGCGCGTGCCACGGGCATCATAGTCCTGGTAGGCGGCATAGAGGTTGAGGCCGTAGTCGACGTAGCGGTTGGGCCTGACGTCGAACTTGGCACGGGCGGAGTAGCGCTTCAGCTCCTCGCCCTTGATGAGGCCCTCGCGGTCGTTGTAGCCAAGCGAGACGAAGCTGCTGATGCGGTCGTTGGCAAAGCTGGTCGACACGTTGTAGTTCTGCGTCATGCCCGTCTGGGTGGCCAGGTCGTACCAGTCGACCCACTGGTTGTTGTCGATCAGGTCCTGCATGTAGCTGGGGAACAGGTTGGCGTCGTCGGCCGACGAGTTCCAGCGGCCTGCCGTGCGCTGGGCCTGACGGCGGAACTCGATGTACTTGTCGCCAGAGTTGACCTCAGGGAAGTCGCTGACGCTGTTCCAGCCCACATAGCCGTCGAAGTTGACGCTCAGCCGGCCCTTGTCGGGCGTCTTGGTGGTGATGATGATCACGCCGTTGGCACCTGCGGCACCATAGATGGCTGTCGACGAGGCGTCCTTGAGCACCTCAATTGAGGCGATGTCGTTGGGGTTGAGCTGCTCGAAGCTGCCCTCCATGCCGTCGATGATCACGAGAGGGTTGTTGTCGCCGTAGATGGAGCGGTTGCCGCGCAACGTCATCTTCAGGCTTGCGCCGAGCGTGCCCTCGGTCTGAGTGATGTCGAAGCCGGCCACCTTGCCCTGCACCGACTCCATGAGGTTGATGGATGGTGTCTTCACGATTTCGTCGCTCTTCACCGACGAGATCGACCCGGTCAGGTCGCGCTTGCGCTGTGTGCCGTAGCCCACCACCACAACGTCGTCGAGGCCGAGCACGTCGGGCTCGAGCGTGGCTGTGCCTCCAGCCTTGATCTTCTTGTCCTTGTAGCCGGCATACGACATTGTCAGCTGTGAGCCTTGCGGCACTTGGATGGTGTAGTTGCCGTCGATGTCGGTAACGGCCATTGCGCCGTTGGTGCCGCGGATGGTAACGCCGATCATCGGCTCACCGTTCTCGTCAACTACATGTCCACTCACTCTGCCAGATTGCTGCTGCAGCTCCTGCCGCGGCGATGCCGCCAAGATCTGCTGAGGCAAGCAAACAGCAAATGCCACCGCTGCAAGCGATGCTGCAAGCACACGCCCGCCTGTGGCAAATGTTCCTTTTGCGTCTTTCATGCGAATTTTGGTTTGGTTTATGTTAAGCTTTTAAGTATCAGGCCCCCACAATGGTGTGTCGCGGAGGTTTCAAATTATTATCTGTATGCGTCGGTTTTTACATCATCAGGACTTGCCTTTCAAGCCCTGTACATCTCATCTTCACGTTATTAATGACGCACCAGCAATTGATTTGTAACAATAAAATTGCCATTTTTTACATTATTGGCTCTATAGAAGGAAGAAAAAGACACGCTGGTTGGCAAAAACTTCCTACTTTTGCATAACGGTTAAAACTTTATACATGAGCAACATAAACGACATGACCGAGGGCAACCCCACACGCGACATCGTGAGGTTTGCATTGCCGCTGATACTGGGTTACATTTTGCAACAGACCTACCAAATCATCGACGCGGTGATAGTGGGTCGGTGGATAGGTGTCGACGCACTGGCGGCGGTGGGCGCCTCCACCTCGGTTACATTTATTATATTGGGCTTCTGCAACGGCTCCTGTGCAGGCTTCGCCATACCCATTGCCCAGGCTTTCGGAGCCAAGGACTACCGCAAGATGCGCTGCTACGTGAGCAACTCCTACCGCATCGGGGCTGTGTTCGCGCTGGTCATAACGCTGCTCTCGTGCGTGCTCTGCGACCGCATCCTGCGCATGATCAACACGCCGGAGGAGATTTTCAGCGATGCCTACGTGTTTCTCTTCCTGCAGTTCCTCTCCATCCCGTTCATCATATTCTATAATCTGCTCTCAGGCCAAATACGCGCCTTGGGCAACTCGAAGCAGCCGTTCTACTTCCTGATATTCTCGTCGGTGGTCAACATTCTGCTCGACGTGCTGCTCATTCTCATCCTCGGCATGGGGGTGGAGGGAGCCGGACTGGCCACGCTGCTGGCCCAGGCCCTGTCGTCGCTGCTGTGCTGGGTCTACATACGCCGGCGCATGAGCATTCTCATCCCCAAGGGCGACGAGCGGCGCTACGACAACAAGCGCATCTCAATCCTGCTCAACAACGGCGTGCCCATGGGGCTGCAATTCTCCATCACCGGCATCGGCATCATCATGCTGCAAAGCGCCAACAACGCCCTCGGCACCGTCTATGTGGCGTCGTTCACCGCCGCCATGCGCATAAAGTACCTCTTCACCTGCGTTTTAGAGAACATCGGCGTGGCCATGGCCACATATTGCGGGCAGAACATCGGTGCGCTGAAGCTCGACCGCATAAAGCTCGGCCTCCGCTCGGCGGTGAAGATCATGCTCGTCTACTTCGTGCTGACGGTGCTCGCCATCTATCCTTTCGCCGACGACATGATGCGCATCTTCGTCAGCTCGGGCGAGGAGGAAGTGGTGCAGAACGCGGCCCAGCTGATGCGCCTCAGCAACTGGTTCTATCCCGCGCTCGGCGTGCTCACCATCCTGCGCTACAGCATCCAGGGCTTGGGCTACAGCAACCTGTCGATGCTCTCGGGCGTGATGGAGATGCTGGCGCGGACGGGTGTCAGCCTGTGGGTTGTGCCGACGTTGGCGTGGCTCGGCGTGTGCTATGCCGACCCGATGGCGTGGGTGGCCGCCGACGCGTTCCTCGTGCCCGCCATGTACTTCCTCTTCCGCCACATCAAGCGGGAGGTGAAGATGGGCCGGATAAGGGCGTGAGGCCATGCGACAAAAACAGTTTAAGCTTGGCCGCAGAAATAGTCTCGTAGAGACTGAAGTATCTATAACAGCCAATCGAAGCGTAGACTGATTTTGGCCGCAGAAATAGTCTCGAAGAGACTTAAGTATCAATAACAGCCAATCGAAGCGCAGACTGATCTTGGCCGCAGAAATAGTCTCGTAGAGACTTAAGTATCAATAACCCCGGTCAAGCGAAGCGCAGACTGGGGGTTGTCAGTTCGCAACAACCGTGCCCCGAGGGGGCACAAACACTGCGGACAGGAAGGTATACACTCTATGTGGTTTTCAACAATCACTGTATTAGCAAGGTCAAACCCTTAATCAAAGGTATCGCTCATCAACCTCAATCCCAGACAACCTGCACAGCTTCAAGATTTCTTCCCGGCAGTTGATTCCTTTGTGATGCTCTTTCTGATTCTGTATATACAGTCTGGTCGTTTCCTTCATGCCAGGACTTACTGTACATGCGAAATACTCACTCTCCCATCCCTCAAACATAGGAAAATCGCTTCTATGTTGCTTCATGAACTTGCTCGTGGCTGTCTTCATGTTACGCATAAAGTCTGACAAGGCGATGGCTGGAGACATGCTGATTAGCAAATGCACATGGTCGGCCATGCCGCCAATGCGATAGACGCGACAATTGTAAGCTCTCGCAAAGGTAAACATGTACATGTACAAGTCGCGCTCATGGTCGGAAGGCAACGTCCGCTCGCTTCGCTTGGTGCGGATAACGATATGGTAGATAAGGTTGGTATAACTCATGCAGTGCTTGTGCCCCTTCGGGGCACGGGTAATGTTATCATACAAGTCCCCAGTCTGCGCTACGCTTGACCGGGGTTATTGACACTTAAGTCTCTTCGAGACTAATTAGTCCCCAAAGGACAACGGCAATGCCAATTTGCGACACTCAATCTCAGTTCACAGCTTCCCCCCATAGCACAGGTCGCCGGCGTCGCCGAAGCCAGGCACTATGTACTGGTGCTCGTTGAGCCCCGGATCCACTGCGGCGCACCATATCGTGGTGTTCTCGCCGGGCAGCGTCTGGCGTATGTGCTCTATGCCCTCCGGCGTGGCTATCACGCAGCACACGTGGATGTGGCGTGGCGTGCCCTTGGTGGCGAAGGCCTTGTAGCCCAGCTCCATGCTGCCGCCGGTGGCCAGCATCGGGTCGGCTATGATGAGCGTCTTGCCCTCGATGTCGGGCGTGGCCAGATACTCCACGTGGATGCCCACGTGGTGGTGCTCCTCGTCGGTGTACTTGCGGTAGGCCGACACAAAGGCGTTGCCGGCATGGTCGAACACGTTGAGGAAGCCGTTGTGGAACGGCAGCCCGGCGCGGAAGATTGTGGCCAGCACAATCTCGTCGACCGGCACCTGCACCGTGGCCGTCCCGAGCGGAGTAACCACCTCCTTGGGCTCATAGTCGAGCGTCTTCGAAATCTCGAAAGCCTCATACTCGCCTATGCGCTGTATGTTGTTGCGGAAGAGCAGCCGGTTGCGCTGGTAGTCGACGTCGCGTATCTCGGCAAGATACTGGTTTATAATGGAATTGTGGTCGGAAAGGTTGATGACGTTCATTGATGTTTATTTTAAAATTGTACAAAAGTACAAAAACAACCTCTTATTTTGCCAACCGCGTTTAGCAAAAAGCAATTGGCACAGTGTCTTTTACAAAATTTTAACCCTAAAATAATGTTTTGAAACCTAATTTAATTGCCTTTCAGTTGGCTGTAAGTCATAAAATAGGTACTTTTGCACCAAAGAAATTCTAACTAAATATCATTTATAAAAATGGCAAAGTTTGATAAATCAGTATTGGCCAGCTACGGCATCCAGACAGGAACAGCCGAGGTTCTCTACAACCCAAGTTACGAAGTGCTCTTCAACGAGGAGACAAAGGAAGGCCTCACAGGCTACGACAAGGCTCAGGAGACCGAGCTTGGCGCGCTGAATGTGATGACTGGCAAATACACAGGCCGCTCGCCTAAGGACAAGTACATCGTAGACGACGAAATCTCGCACGACACCGTGTGGTGGCACACCGACACCAACGGCAGCGACAACCACGTGGCCACAAAGGCACAGTGGGACGTTGTCAATCAGATCGCCAAAAAGGAGCTCTCCAACAAGAAGCT
>CAZRSL010000079.1:0-11668 GCA_964602785.1 uncultured Prevotella sp. | reverse complement strand
ACGTTCGTATGAATTGATAATCACGTGTACCACAATTGTGGGAATCGATGAAAGTGGCCCCGCCAGGCTGTGGGAGTGGCTCTTCCGATTAGTTGACGGGCCACTCGGCAGCCTGTGGGGCAGGGCTGTCAGCGTTCGGTGAGGCTGACGCTCACTTGGCCATGGTAGGTGCGGTGGGTGGGCAACTGATACTGGCGGTCGTTCAGCCGGCCTTTCTCCGGGCGTCCTATCACGTGGGAGAGCAGACGGATGGTGTGGTCGGTCGGAGCATCGCGGTCGATGTAGCCACTGACCCAGAATCGCGCCCCTTCCATTTCCACCCATTTTGCGTCGCGTGTGCCGCTGAAGTTGTGGGCATCCCACACGCCCAGCACCACGCCCTTGCGCTTGTTGGGATAGGCCTCTCTGGGGCCCCGGCCCATCCATCTGGCGCACGAGGTGGCCTTGGGCATCGTCAGGGCCAGTCCCACGAGCGGCACTTGGTTGGTCTGCACGTCGGGTGTGATGTCGTAGCCGATGGTCAGTGTGCCGTCGGCCGCGAGCGTGCAGACGTAGGTGGCGCCGACGTTGTTGGAGTCGTTCAGATGGTAGGCCACCTCCGACCTTACCACCATCTTGTCCTGCTGCCGCTCCAGCTTTATGCTCTTCACCTGTGCCGGCATCTTCTCATAGCTTAGGCCCTTTGCCAGTTGCTGGTTCTTCACCGTCTGCTCGCCGTCGCCTATCTTGTGCCATATCGTTGGCCGCAAGGCGGTGGCAAGGGTTCGCCCCGCCCGTTTGATGGTGGAAGGCAGACCAGTTGAGCGGTCTATCTCGCAGATAGAGTTGCCAGTTGACAGGGTTATGGCATGGTCGGTCTCGGTGGCGGTCAGACTGTTTCGAGCCTTGCTTTGCGAAATGTTTGCCCCTACGAGTTCCACCGCCCGTTGGCCAATCTCATTGCCCAGACTGTCGACGAAGGTGAAAATGATGTAAGGCGATTGCCCAGCGGAGATTCGTGGCAGCCTTGTGAGCGGAACACTCACATTGGCCAACTCGTGTGGAGCGGCCTCGGCTGTGGTTGTGCCTTGGTCAATTTGCAGCGAGTCGACCATAAGCCGCCACTTGACGCTGATGGCGCTGAGCGGAGTGAAGTCGTAGCCGTTTCTGACAGCTACGCTCACCGTCTTCTGCCCATTGGCTATTGCCATGGAATCAGCTTCGGGGTATACCGGGCAATACACCGCCTTCAGCTCGTAGTAGTCTCTCGTGGGGTTGCGGTAGCTGTCCACTATGCCGTCCCATCCCGCCGGGCTGATGCGCAGGTGGCGGTCGGTCTTGTCTATGAGGCCATAAAGCTTCTCGTCGCGCAGGGTGGGGGTGCGCAACCCTTGGTCGGCCCACATCCACACGGCCCCGCCGGCTCCGTGGACGTTTCTTTCGATAGCCCGCCAGCGGTCGGCCAGTCCGCCGAAACGTTCGGTGCCGTAGGCGTGGGCATACTCGGTGGTGATCACGGGGCGGTCGGCGGTGCGGCATATCGAGTCATACTCGGCGGCAGTCCAGTAGTGCGGCGCCAGGATGCCAATGTCGGTCGGCAGCGTCTGGCTCGCGTTCCACGGCAGCAGACAGGGTCGCGTGCCGTCGATGCCATTGATGGTGCGCACAGCACGCAAGAACATGTAGGAGAAAGCGTCCTCGTTGCCCACCGACCAGTAGATTACGCTGGGCGAGTTCAGGTCGCGCTCCACCGTCTCCTGCGTGCGCAGCATCACCGGGGCGACGAAGCTGGGGTCGTACATCAATCCCGACGCGCCGCCGAGCGACACCTCCGCGCCCACATACATGCCGATGGAGTCGCACAGCTCGATGAAGCCACGGGCGTGCTGGTAGTGGCAAGCGCGGATGTAGTTGATGTTGGCCTGCTTCATCAGCTTCAGGTCGCGCAGCCAGTGCTCATGCGTGGTGGCGCGGCCCACGTCAGGCCATTCGTCGTGGCGGTTTATGCCGCGCAACTTCACCGGCTGACCGTTTATCTTGAGCACTCCGCCCTCGGTTGACACCTCCCTGACGCCTATCTTCTCGTCGCACGTCTGCGCCACACGCCCTTTCTCGATGAGAGCCACGCGAAGCCGATAAAGGTTGGGTGTCTCGGCGGTCCACTTCATAGCGTTGTCAAGGTGTATCGTCGTCAGTTGGTCGCGCGTGGTCGAGGGGTGGCCGTCCATTGAGCGAGTGCTGCTGTACACCTCGTGGCCCTGTGGGTCGACAAGCGTGATGGAGAGCTGATAGGGCGTGCCCGTGCCGGGATAGTTGCCGGGCACGTCTTTCTTCATCCTGTCGGCCACCAGCGTGCTCACGTCGATGTCGGCGTCGCGGTAGCCGTTGCTTAGGCGTGTTCTCGCCAGCACCCTCTCGACAAAACGCTTCTTGGGCATGGCCTCAATCTCCACGTCGCGATAGATGCCGCCCAGCGTCCAGTCGTCGTAGGTGTCGGTCTTGTAGCCCGGATACACCTGCCTGACCCTTACGGCGAGCACGTTGTCAGCCTTCAGCATGTCGGTTATGCAGAAGCTGAACGACGTGTAGCCGCTGTCGTGCCGGCCCAGCCGCTTGCCGTTGAGCCACACCTCGGCCGAGGCCCACACACCGCCGAAGTGGAGCAACAGCCGCTTGTCAAGCATCTGGCTTGGCGCTTGGAACCGCAGGATATAAAAACCCTCGCTGGCCTTGTCGTCGGCAAATCCGCGATAGACCGGCTCCTCAAACCCGAGCACCGCCCAATTGCTGGGCACGGGTGTCGGCGTGAAGCCCACGGGCGAATAGTCGGTGGCGTAGAAGCGGTCGGCCTCTATCTGGTTGGCCTCGACTTCGGTGGCGGCCAAGCGGAAGAGCCATCTTCCGTTGAGCGAGAGGTGGCTCTGAGCGTGGCCGGCCACACACGCCAACATCAGAGCGAATGATAGTAATAGTTTTTTGTTCATAGCTGTATTGATGGTTTACGCAGCAAAGGTAGTGGTTTCGGCGGCTTAAATCTGTACACTTTTGTACGCATACCAATGAAAACGTACAAGAAGGGGTTGAGAATTGTATAATGAACTAAAGTTTCCCACTTCCCTTAGTTTTCATTAAAAACACTGGCAATAAGTTCTCTAAATGCAGGGGCCGTGTAGGTAGGGTTAGGGCCGGCCCACAAATAATGTCATTACCGCTTTTTAAAGAGGTCGAACATTAATAAGGGCCGGCCCTAACCCTACCTACACGACCCCTGCACTGATAGAATGTTTTGCAATACTATGTGAATAATCCAGGTTAGTCTATTTCTATAATGATTAGACTGTTTTTTCGGGTAAACTTTAGTAATGAATTAGCCGTTATTGCTTTCTGTATCCATTTTTAATTCGTAAATTTGCACACACAAAAAACAGACATTAAAAGTTTAAATGAATATCCGCAATCATCCAGATGTAGGGGCATGATTGGACGTTTGCGGAGATACAAAATTTATATAACTCAGATACCATGAAGAAGAGATTGACTGTAAATGATTTCCAATCGGTTCGTGAGGGCTACAGCTATGCCACCGACGCTTTCTACGCCCGCTTGGCCGACCGACTCTATAAGATTCTCGCGCCCTACGAGTCAGATTACAACGACAAGATATTGAGGCGAATCGCACTGAAACTGTCATGGTATATGGAGGACATCGTGGCCGACCTGGGGCTGTGGCGTAGCTTCTCCGAACAATGCCAGCGGCTGTGGGGCTTCCCAGTGCCTCTCTTCCACGACGAGGAGGAATACTATGCCGACGAGCCAAGCCTCAATGCTGTGAGCTATCTCGTGTGGGACGTGGTGGATGAATCCAACCAGCAGAAAGTGCCCTTCGCCAGTAATCAGAATTTGCAGGCCATGGCATATCTGGCCTATTCCTATCTGAACAATGTGTTTGAGCAATGCCCCGTCAACGACGACCGCCGCGACTTCATCAGCGGCTTGTTCGAGGAGGCTCGGAAGGGCTACAACGAGACGAGAGATTTGCTGAAGTGGATTAACAAGTTCGACTACATGGTCTACAGCCAATTCTTCGACGACGACTATTCCGAGGCGCTCAACAGCTTCCGAGAGACGTTCCGCGATAATGCCGACGATGGCATGGCGCATTATTTCGCCGAGACGTCGCTGCTGTTCAACTATCGATGCGGCCCTCTGGCACTGCAACCATGCGAATGGGGTGCGGCTTTGGCTCATTCGTTGGGCTACAACGATGTGGAGCAAACACTGCTGGACATTGAGCCATTGCGAATATCCGCCTATCACTTCGACTTCAAAGGCGGCGAGCTGGTGCAACTGGTGAGTGTGGAAGACAAGGAAATAGACGTCAGGGCGGAAGAGCTTAATCTGCCGCTTGAGAAGTTGTCCGATTACGATATGGGTATCGGGCAGTTCGTGCGCTTCAGCGGTGAATGGAGACTTAATGGGGTGCTTGTCCCCAAAAAATTGGGCGAAAAATATGAGGAATATAAAAAAGCGTTCAGCCACAAGCCTCCAAAGGGATCCATATATATGTCGGCGGCCATGTATATTGAGCGGGCTGGCGGCAAGCGGGTGCTCTACTTCAAAGATTTCACCGAGATGACCAACTTTCTCGTTGACCATGACATTGCTACTCCCCAAATTGTTGACAAGATGCCCAACAAAGGTGATTACCCTGTCGTGTTCTTCAGCGACGAGCATGGCAAAGGCACAATGAGCATCACTTTCAATACGTCCAAGCTCATCAAAGCCCCCGACAACCCCTACTACGACGAGAAAGAGGCCAAAGAGGAGGCCATAACAATGCTATGGGATACGGATGTCAATCCAGAACTGGCCGAGGGTCTCATAGACAAAGGCTATCTGCCCGACGCGGCTGATGATCCGGTGTTTCAACCTGGTCTCACTCCTGATGAGTTGCGCGGCGACATGCACTTCCTCTTGCGCACTGAGAGGCGCAATAATATGGGCGTATAGCCCTATTCCCATTCTTAGTGGGTGAACTCCGTGGGTGTCATCGTGTCGAAATGCTCCACGAACTGCCAGCCTAAAACTTTATCATTGAACGATTTTTTACTCTTACGAACGATTCTATACGTTCGTAAGAAGGATGTGGTTGTAACTTTGCACGCAGAAAAGTACATACACAATATGAAACCATCATCCTTACTTATCGTTTTAATCTCATTATTCACCAGCATCGCCGCCAACGGCCAACCCACAGCAGACGAAGTGGGCCCCAACGCCATGCCAAAGGATATTGCGCCTGTGAAAGCTCCGTTTCGAACCATCGATTTCAGCTATCCCACATTCCCCGACCTCATCGTTAAGGTGAAACTGCGGAAAGGCAAAATGGCCACCAAGGCCATTCAGGAAGCGATAGACGCTGTCGCGGCCAAAGGCGGCGGCACGGTGGCAGTGCCGAAGGGTACATGGACTACAGGGAGGATAGAGCTCAAATCGAACGTCAACCTCCACCTCGACGAGGGTTGCAACCTCGTGTTCAGCGGCAAGATCAAGGACTATCAGCCAGCCGTATTCACCCGCGACGAGGGCATCGAAATCTACTCCTTGGGTGCGTTCATCTATGCCAACAATGCTGAAAACATAGCATTGACGGGGAAAGGCTGCATAACAGGCCCCGACATATCGTCAGAAATCTACCAGCGCAACCAGAAATACTGCCTCAACATAGAGAACATCGTCGGCATGAAGCCAGTGGATCAGCGCCGTTACGACGGGCTGAAGACCCGCGAGGTGTTTCTGCCAAAGACCTTCTCGCCCATCAACTGCCGCAAGGTGCTCATAGAAGGTGTAACGCTGAGACAAGGCCTCTACTGGAATGTCGTGCCCGAATATTGCGACAATGTGATAATCAGGGGCGTAACAGTGGAAAGCTTTGGACACGGGCGCACCGATGGCATCGACATAGAGTCGTGCAGCAACGTCTTGATAGAATATTGCTCACTCGATTGTCAGGACGACTGCTATACCATGAAGTCGGGTCGTGGATGGGACGGGCTGCGTGTTGGCAGACCCACAGAGAATGTGGTGATGCGCCACTGTGTGGCCAAACGTGGAGGAGGTGGCATAGTGTGTGGCACCGAGGTGGCTGGCGGCATAAAGAACATCTATGTGGCCGACTGCGTATTCGACGGCACCGACCGCGCCTTCCGTTTCAAGTCGAGGCGGCGTCGCGGAGGCGGCATCGATGGAGTCTACGTTGAGAGGGTGCGGGCCAGCGTTGTCCATTCTGTCCTTGAGGTCGACTTGCTTGGCTCGGTGAAATGGAGTGGCGAACTGGCCAAAAGGTTGCCGCCACAGGAGATAACCCGGTTTACACCAACTTTCAGCAACATCTCCATCCACGATGTAGACGTGGAGTGCCAAGGCAAGCTATTCTCCGTGCAGGGGTTGCCAGAGAGACCTGTGAGCAACCTGTTCTTTGGCAATGCAAAGGCCAGGTGCAAGAGCATAGGTTCGATTAGCGACGTAAAATCGTTCTCGCTGAAAGACGTGCTTGTACACACCGCCGACACCGCCGTTACCATCGATGGCTGCGAGAAAGCCTCGTTCTACGGGTTCAACAACGCCGACACTGGGCGACCGGTGAAAGTGGAGCAAGAGGGAATGCCCTCGCCCTATCTGTCGGTTCAGGAAGTTCCGCTTCAGAAAGAGGGATACACTTCGGTGAAGTCAGGGCAAGTGTGGCTTGACAACAATGGAAGGCCTATACAGGCCCATGGCTTCCAGCTGTTCTACGACTCCACCGACAGCCTTTACTACTGGTACGGTGTGGACAATGGCAGGACGATACCCGGCACCAACAGACTGTTTGGTGGAGTGAGGCTCTACACCTCGCACGACTTTTACAACTGGACTGACGAAGGCCTGATCATAGCTCCCGACAGCATTGACCCCATGTCGCCCATCCACTACAGCCAGAAGGTAGAGCGACCGCATATTCTCTACTGCAAGGCCACTGGCAAATATGTTTGTTGGATAAAAAGCCAGTCAGACGAGGGCTATTTCGTTGTGCTGCAAGCCGACCATTTTCGGGGGTCATACTCTGTAGTGCGGCTGTTGCAGCCCGAGGGATACACAGTGGGCGACTTCGACATGTATGCCGACCCCACAACAGGCAAAGGCTACGTGTGGTTTGAGCGTCCACACTGGGAACTGATTTGCGCAGAACTGAGCGACGACTACACAGGCGTGTCCCGGCAATACTCCGAGCACTTCGTCGGCAAGTTGCCACCATATACCAGAGAGTCGCCGGCACACTTTGTGCGTGGAGGCAAGCACTATCTGTTTACCTCTGGCACCACCGGCTACACCTCCAACCCTACAGAAACAGCTGTGTTTGACAACTACCATGGAACATACACAGTCATTGGCGACCCTCATGTGGGCGACAGCACAGCATCGTCGTTCAACAGTCAGATAACCTGCGTGTTGCGCATCCCAGGCAAGAAAGACTTGTATGTGGCTCTGGCCGACCGGTGGGAGCCGCAGACCACGGGAACCGACATGGCACGAAAAGCATTCAAGTCGAAGGAAAAAGCCTACCTCGGCCATCGCCCGTTGCCACAAGACGAATCGCGACAGCCCAAGGTGCGCGACCTTGAGTATGTGCTCATAGGCACTTCGCGCGACATATATAACGCGACTTATACGTTTCTTCCTATAAGGTTTGACGATGGAACGCCGCTTATAGAATGGAAAGACAGTTGGCGGATAGAAGACTACGAGTAGGCTGGAAGTGCCATGACCGCTCTACCGCCCTTCTTCACCCTTCATATACTCCGTCGGACTCTTGCCAAACATCTTTTTGAAGCTCATGGCGAAGTACTGCGGATAGCTGATGCCGACGCGGTAGGCCACTTCCGACACTGTCAGGTTCTCGTCCCTCAGTATCTCGGCGGCGCGATACATGCGGGCCTCGTTGATGTAGACGTTGGGCGTCTTGCCTGTCAGCGAGCGCACGCGGCGGTAGAATGTGGTGCGGCCCATGCCGAACATCCCGGCCAGCGTGTCGACCGACAGGCTCTGGTCGCTCAGGTGGTTGGCTATCATCGCATCAAGCTGCTCGATGAACTTCTTGTCTTTCTCGTCTTTCAGTATCTTGGGCGCTTGGGCTTTCCGTGCCGGCTGCTTGGCAAACGACTGCAGCATCACCTCGCGCAGGTGGAGCAGGCTGGCGCATTGGGCTATTAGCACCTTGACGCTGAAAGGCTTGGCTATGTAGACATCGGCGCCCACCTCCAGTCCCTTCTGCTGCTTCTCCTCGGTGGTGAGGGCCGTCAGCATCACCACGGGCAGATGGCGCAAGTGGCTGTCAGCGCGTATGTGGGCCACAAGTTGGAAACCGTCCATGCGGGGCATCATCACGTCGGTTACCACGAGGTCATATTTCGGTGTCTTGTCGCTATTTGATGTCAGCGTCTCCCATGCTTGCTGGCCGTCTTGCGCTGTGTCGACGTGGAAGTATTTGCCCAGCTCCTGCATCAGCATACCAGCTATGTCGGGGTTGTCCTCCACCACGAGCACGCGCTTGTCGTTGAGCGGCTCGCCCATCAGACCTGCATACTGCTCGCTGAATCCTTCCTTCTCTTCGGTGTCGTCTTGCTTCAAGCCAGTGTCCACCTGCATGAAGTCGTCGCTCTGATAGTCGTCGCGGCCTATCGGGAGCGACACTATGAACTGGCTTCCGCCGCCAGGATTCTCCTCGTAGTGGATTTCGCCATGGTGCACCCTGACCAGTTCTTGGGTCAGGTTGAGGCCGATGCCTATGCTGTCGGCGCTCACCTTGCCCGTGGCATAGCGTTCGAACAGTTTGTCTTGCTTCTCACGTGGTATGCCTATGCCAGTGTCGACCACGCTTATCTGCAGCCTCTGGCTGTCGTCAACCGAGAGTTTGAGTGTTATCTCGTGGCCATTGGGTGTGTATTTGAAGGCGTTGGAGAGCAGGTTGTAGACTATCTTGTCGACGTGGGAGCGGTCGATGTAGCCATCAATCTCCTTCTTCTGTGGCAGAAACTGGTAGTTGATGGCTCGTGTGGCGGCCACGTCGTGGAAGCTCATGTAGATGTTGTAGACGAATGTCGTGATGTTGGTCTGCTGTAGAGCCAGTGAGAGTTTGCCGTTCTGCATCTTGCGGAACTCGAGCAGCTGGTTTACGAGGCGCATCATGTTGTCGACCGACCTCTGCATGTTGGCCACCGGCTGCTTCATGTCGCCAGGCATGTCCCTCAGGCTCCTTATGCGCTCCATGGCTGCCTCGATGAGTGTGAGTGGAGTGCGGAACTCGTGGCTTATGTTGGTGAAGAAGCGCAGTTTGAACTCTGTCATCTGCTTCTCCATTGCCACGCTCTGACGCAGCGCTCGGGTGCGGCGTATCTGGCGTGCCACCACCCATACCACGGCCACCGCTGCAATCACGTAGAGCAAGATGGCCCACCACGTGGCCCACAGCGGCGGGCTGACCACTATTTTCAGCTCTTTGGGCCAGAGTGTCCAGTTGCTGCCATTGGTGCTGTAACGTATGCTGAGGCGGTAGGTGCCCGGCGAGAGGTCTTTGTAGGTGGCAAAGTTCAGGTGGGTGGCCTCGTTCCAGTTGTGGTCATAGCCCTCCAGCTGGCAGGAGTAGCTCACGTTCTGCGTATTGCCATAGTCGAAGGTGGAGAAGTCAACTGTTATGGAGTTCTGGTCGTGGCTCAGGTGGATTGCCTTGAGCTGGTTGAGGTCGTCCTTGACAGGAGAGTCTGCCCCCATGTCGAACACCGACACACCGTTGACGAGCACGTTGGTCAGTGCCAGCGGGCGCGGTTTCCCTGTACCAATTGCTACCTGCTTGTCGGCGAATACAATGCCGTCGATTGTGCCCACTGCCATCGTGCCGTCGTTAAGGCGGACAAAGCTGTTCTCGTTGCAGAAGTTGACGGCGAGGTCGTCGGGTATGAAGAAGTGCTGCAGCTGCTTCAGCCGTGGGTAGTACCACACGCAGCCGTTGTCGGTGCCGATGAAGAGGCGGCCAGGGCTGCTCTCGGTGATGAACTGGATGACGTTGCTGGGCAGTCCGTCGGCCCGCGTCAGGTGGCTGAACTTGAGTGTTGGGCCATTGGCCTTGTCGAGCGACGTGCTGTAGATGCCGTCGCTCTTCGTGCCTATCCACAGAGTGTGGTTGCTGTCCTCGTATAGGTTCTTTGCCGTCCCTTCGAGCACAAGCCTGATGGCCTTGGGGTTGCGCAGCAGTTGGTCGGGGTCGAACGTGTAGACCCCTTTGTCAGAGGCTATCCACATCTGGCCTCGGTGGTCCTGCAGCATGAAACGGTAGTTCTGCTCGTTGCCGGCTGGCAACACCGTTTTCACTGTGGCCTTGCCGTGGTCGGGCAGGTCTATTAGCATCAGGCTGTTGCTCATGCCACAAGCCCAAATCCTGTGTTTGTTGTCCATGAGTATGCAGTCGATGCGTCCTTTCCCCACTTGCCTGCCGTCCACTTTGACACCGTTAGCCTGGGTGCCTAACCAAAGGCGGCCACGGCTGTCGGTGGCGGCGGAGATGACGTTGGCATTGCGCGTGCTGAAAGGGCGCAGGTGGTTCAGCATGCCATCGGCGCTGTAGAGGTTGCCATCCTTGTCGGCCACGAGTATGGTGTTGCTGCCTGTGCGGCGCATCATTCTTATCCTGTTCATTCGGTCATTGCTGCCCGTTGGATCGAGGCGCACCACGCGGTGCTCGTCCACTATGTTCAGTCTCACAAGCCCGTAGTGCTCCTGCGCCACCCATAGGTTGTCGTCGTGGTCGAGCAGCATTTCCACGATGTAGTTGGTGTCTAACAGACCATCGGCTCCGCCCTTCACGATATGCCTCAGCTGCCCCGTCTGTCGGTTGTAGAGGAAGAGGCCGTTGCCGTTGACCGACACCCAGATGTGGCCGCTGCGCGTGGTGGCCACCTTTATCTTCAAGTTGTCGCTGAGCGAGAGCATCTGTGGGGTGTAGACTTTCATCTCTATCGTCTGGCCGCTCCTTCGGTCGTGATAGACTATAAAGCCGTTGCCGCCAAGGGTGATGCGGTTGCCCAGATTGTCGGTTGACTGGCCTTTGTGGAGCAGGTCGGCGCGTCGGATGCGATATTTTTTCACCAAACTGTCGGCGACGGTGCAAAACGAATAGCCGTCGTAGACGTAGCAAGCGTATTGTGAGCTAAAGTAGATGTTGCCCGCAGGGTCTTGGGCCAGTCGGCGTATGTCGTTGTCGGGCAGCCCGTTGGCTGTCGACAGTTTGAAAGGTATTATCTTCTCCTTGGCCTGTAGTGGCAGCACGCCGAGCAGCAAGGCGAGCAGTAGCAGTTTCCTCATTTCGGTTTTTAGTTTGAGTGGGTCGCTGCAAAGTTACAAAAAAGGTTTGGAATGTAGCTTGGGTTCACTCGTTTTTCATCAGCAAAGCATGAGTTGTTTAGGCTAAACAGCCCTGGGCATCCCATCAGATGGCACTTGCAAAGCCAATTGGCAATGTCTCCACCATCCAAAAGTGGCTGTTTGGTGAATTCCCATCAATTGATAAGCACGTTCTTATCAGTTGATGGGAACGTTCTTATCAGTTGAAAAGAACGTGCTTATCAGTTGATGGGAGATGACAGAAGTGGCACTTTTG
>CAZRSL010000078.1:0-12354 GCA_964602785.1 uncultured Prevotella sp. | reverse complement strand
GCCGGATGTCCGCATTCACCCATGCTTTGCGCGGCGGGCACCCACGGCAGGGGCCTCGGCGGCACCTCAACAATAAAAATAAGCGAGCTTATTTTGTATTGTCTTCGGTTTGCAGTACCTTTGGATAAGGTACGCTGCACCTCAACAATAAAAATAAGCGAGCTTATTTTGTATTGTCTTCGGTTTGCAGTACCTTTGCAAGCAGAAACAAAACCACACACCATAATATAATAAGGTATATGATTCTTTTTTTCAGAACACCGTCGAAGAGTGTTGTCGCCACCGAGATTGACCACGAGCCCACCCCAGGCGAGACCAGCGAGCTGAGCTGGCTCTATGGCGACGCCACGCTGGAAGAGGCCCGCGAGCTGGAGGGCTTCTTCGTGGGCCCCCGCCGCGAAATGGTAACGCCCTGGAGCACCAACGCCGTCGAGATTACGCAGAACATGAGCCTCAGGGGCATCACCCGCATCGAGGAGTACTTCCCCGTGGAGTCGGCCGAGGCCGACCACGACCCCATGCTCCAGCGCATGTACGACGGCCTCGACCAGTCGGTCTTCACCGTGAACCACCAGCCCGACCCCATCAAGTACGTCGAGAACCTGGAGCAGTACAACGAGGAGGAGGGCCTGGCCCTGTCGGACGACGAGATGGCCTACCTGCACAAGCTGGAGAAGGAGAACGGGCGCCCCCTCACCGACTCGGAAATCTTCGGCTTCGCGCAAATCAACTCGGAGCACTGCCGCCACAAAATCTTCGGCGGCCAGTTCGTCATCGACGGCAAGGAAATGGAATCGTCGCTCTTCAACCTCATCAAGAAGACCACCCGCGAGAACCCCCACCACATCCTCTCGGCCTACAAGGACAACGTGGCCTTCAACCAAGGGCCCGTGGTGGAGCAGTTCGCCCCGAAGGACCAGAGCACGGCCGACTGGTTCGGCGTGACCGACATCGAGAGCGTCATCTCGCGCAAGGCCGAGACCCACAACTTCCCCACCACCGTGGAGCCCTTCAACGGCGCGGCCACCGGCACCGGCGGCGAGATACGCGACAGAATGGGCGGCGGCACCGGCTCATGGCCCATAGCCGGCACGGCTGTCTACATGACAGCCTACCCGCGCCTCGACGGCGGCCGCCCGTGGGAGCAGGTGCTGCCCGTGCGCCAGTGGCTCTACCAGACCCCCGAGGAGATACTCATCAAGGCCTCAAACGGCGCCAGCGACTTCGGCAACAAGTTCGGCCAGCCGCTCATCACGGGTTCGCTGCTCACCTTCGAGCACGAGGAGAACGGCGAGAAGTATGCCTACGACAAGGTGATCATGCTGGCCGGTGGCGTCGGCTACGGCAAGAAGCGCGACTGCCTGAAGAAGGAGCCGCAGCCCGGCAACGACATCGTGGTGGTGGGCGGCGACAACTACCGCATCGGACTGGGCGGAGGCTCGGTCAGCTCGGTCGACACGGGCCGCTACAGCAACGGCATCGAGCTCAACGCCGTGCAGCGTGCCAACCCCGAGATGCAGAAGCGAGCCTACAACCTGGTGCGCGCCCTCGTCGAGGACGACAACAACCCCGTGGTGAGCATCCACGACCACGGCTCGGCCGGCCACCTGAACTGCCTGTCGGAGCTCGTTGAGGACTGCGGCGGCGAGATTGACATGACCAAACTGCCCATCGGCGACAAGACGCTGAGCGCAAAGGAGATAATAGCCAACGAGTCGCAGGAGCGCATGGGCCTGCTCATCGACGAGAAGCACCTCGACCGCGTCAGGAAGATAGCCGAGCGCGAGCGCGCCCCGCTCTACGTGGTGGGCAAGACAACCGGCGACGCCCACTTCTCGTTTGTCCAGGGCGACGGTGTCAAGCCGTTCGACCTCGACGTGGCGCAAATGTTCGGCCACTCGCCCAAGACCGTGATGACCGACGAGACCGTGGAGCGTCGCTATCAGAATGCCACCTACACCTTGGACAAGATAGACGAATACATAAACAATGTGCTGCAGCTCGAGGCCGTGGCCTGCAAGGACTGGCTGACCAACAAGGTGGACCGCTCCGTAACGGGCAAGGTGGCCCGCCAGCAGTGCCAGGGGCGGCTGCAACTGCCGCTTAGCGACTGCGGCGTGGTGGCTCTCGACTACCGTGGCCACAAGGGCATAGCCACCGCGCTGGGCCATGCGCCACAAGCCGGGCTGGCCTCGCCCGAGGCTGGCAGCGTGCTCAGCGTGGCCGAATCGCTCACCAACATCGTATGGGCGCCCATCGAGTCGGGCATCGACGGCCTCTCGCTCTCAGCCAACTGGATGTGGCCCTGCCGCTCGCAGCGTGGCGAGGACGCCAGGCTCTACAGTGCGGTGAAGGCCTTGAGCGACTTCTGCATCGCCATCGGCGTCAACGTGCCCACGGGCAAGGACTCGCTCTCCATGAGCCAGCAGTATCCCGACGGGGAGAAGATAGTATCGCCCGGCACCGTCATCGTTACCAGCGGCGGCGAGGTGAGCGACGTGCGCAAGGTGGTAAGCCCCGTGCTCGTCAACGACCGCCATTCCACACTCTACTACATCGACTTCAGCTACGACCAGCTGCGACTTGGTGGCAGCGCCTTTGCCCAGAGCCTCAACCGTGTGGGATCCGACGTGCCCACCGTCCGCAAGCCTCTCTACTTCGTCGACTGCTTCAACGCCATACAGGACTGCGTCAGCCGCGGGGTGCTGCTCTCAGGCCACGACATCAGCGCGGGCGGCCTCATCACAACACTGCTCGAAATGACGTTTGCCAACACCGAGGGAGGCCTCGACATCAAGCTCGGCGACCTCAACGAGGCCGACGTGGTGAAACTGCTCTTCGCCGAGAACCCCGGCGTGGTGGTGCAGGTGGCCGACAAGCACCGCGACGAGTTCCTCAGCGTGCTCGACGACTTCGGTGTCGACTATGCCGCCATCGGCCATCCGTCGCCCGCGTTCCGCACAGTGCGCGTCAAGAAGGGCTCGTGGCAGCACGTGTTCGATATCGAACAGCTGCGCGACGTGTGGTACCGCACCTCCTACCTGCTCGACCGCGACCAGAGCCTCGGCGGCATGGCCGACAAGCGATATGAGAACTACAAGCATCAGCCGGTGGAGATGCGCTTCCCTGCTGGTTTCGACGGCACGCTGGCCCATTACGGCATCAGCGCCGACCGCCGCCGTCCCACGGGCATCCACGCCGCCATCATCCGCGAGAAGGGAACCAATGGCGAGCGCGAGATGGCCTATTCGCTCTATCTGGCCGGCTTCGACGTGAAGGACGTGATGATGACCGACCTGATCAGCGGGCGCGAGACGCTCGACGATGTCAACATGATTGTGTTCTGCGGCGGATTCTCCAATAGCGACGTGCTCGGTTCGGCCAAGGGTTGGGCGGGCGCATTCCTCTTCAACCCCAAGGCAAAGGAGGCTCTTGACCGCTTCTACAGCCGCCCCGACACGCTCAGCCTCGGTATATGCAACGGCTGCCAGCTCATGGTGGAGCTCAACCTGGTCAACCCCGAGCACAAGCGCCGCGCCCACCTGCTCCACAACGTCAGCCGCAAGTTTGAGTCGGCATTCCTCTCGCTCGACATTCCGCAGAACCAGAGCGTCATGCTCGGCAGTCTGTCGGGCAGCAAGCTCGGCCTGTGGGTGGCCCACGGCGAGGGACGGTTCAGTCTGCCCGAGCCAGAGTCGGCCTACAACGTGGTGGCACGCTACAACTACGCCGACTATCCCGGCAACCCCAACGGCTCCGACTACAATGTGGCTGGTATCTGCTCCGCCGACGGTCGCCACCTGGCCATGATGCCCCATCCCGAGCGCGCCATATTCCCATGGCAGAACGGATGGTATCCCGCCGGCCACCAGGACGACGAGGTTACGCCGTGGATTGAGGCCTTCGTCAACGCCCGCAAGTGGATAGAGAAAAACAAGCATTGAGAAGATGGAGCGCATCTATTTCGACAGTTTCAAGACATTCTTCAAGATTGGCGCATTCACCCTCGGGGGTGGATACGCCATGATACCCATAATCGAGGAAGAGGTGGTCAAGAAGCACCAATGGATCAGCGACACCGAGTTTCTCGACCTCATAGCCATAGCGCAGAGTTGCCCCGGGGTGTTTGCCATCAACATCAGCACCTTCATCGGCTACAAGCTGCGCAAGACCAAGGGCGCGTTCTGGTGCGCCCTCGGCACGGCCCTGCCCTCGTTCCTCATCATCCTGGCCATTGCCATGTTCTTCCACAGCATTCAGGACAACGCTGTCGTGGCCGCCATCTTCCGTGGCGTCAGGCCGGCGGTGGTGGCGCTGATAGCCGTGCCCACGTTCAACATGGCAAAGTCGGCCAAGATCAACCTGCAGAACTGCTGGATTCCCATCATCGGCGCGTTGCTGATATGGCTGCTCAACGTCAACCCCATCTACATCATCATAGCTGCTGCCCTCGGCGGCTACATCTATGGCAAACTGATTAAACCCACCGAGCAACAATGATCTACCTGCAGCTGTTCTACACCTTCTTCATCATAGGCATCTTCGGCTTCGGCGGCGGCTACGGCATGTTGTCGCTCATACAGACCGAGACGGTGGTTCACCACCAGTGGCTCTCCACCGCCGAGTTCACCAATATCGTGGCCATCAGCCAGATCACCCCCGGCCCCGTGGGCATCAACTCGGCCACCTATTGCGGCTACACCGCCGTCCACAACGCCGGCTACGGCATGGCCATGTCGGCCCTTGGCTCGCTCACGGCCACCTTCGCCCTCGTCCTGCCCACGTTTGTGCTGATGATTCTGATTAGCAAGCTCTTCATGCGCTACATGAAGACCGACGCCGTGCAGAGCATCTTCTCCGGTCTGCGTCCCGCCGTGGTGGGTCTGCTTGCCGCCGCCACGCTGCTGCTGTGCGACGAGGAGAACTTCTCTTCGCCCGCTGTCAACCCGTGGCAATTCTACATCAGCGTGTTCCTCTTCCTCGCCACTTTCGTAGGGACGAAGTGGCTCAATATCAACCCCATACGCATGATTCTCTATGCTGGCGTGGCCGGGCTGGTGCTGCTCTACTGAGGGCAAGGGCGGCATCATCCCCACACAAGCGATTTTTCAGCTCCATCTTTCGCTGAGTAGTTTACAATCGTTTGCCGCTTGACAAACGATTATTTTCTATAAGGTTACAACATCAGGAGTGGCCCTTTTGCCCCGCCTTGCCATCGGCTTTGCCCCCCAAAAGCATTATTTCTGGGTCTTCCGATATTTGGAGCAATAGCAACTGATGAGGCCGGAGGCCTCGCCGCAAGATAACCATCTCATCCGTGTGATAGCACGGTGAGGCGGGGCTTATAGAGTATAGCATTACATCAACGTGTGAAGTTTCGTCGCTGTTTTCCGCCTTACGCTCAATGATTTAACCCAAATTGGTCATTAGGAAGTATCTTTCAAAAAATTATCTATTCTCCGACACTATCGGGGTCGCCGTACTTACACAACTTTGCAACTTCCTGACACAGAGGGGCGACCCCGATAGGGTCGATTGTTTGGAGGACCAGTGATTCCGTGGGTGCAAGCACCCACGGTTATGGGGCGGTGATGCCTCCGGCATCATCTGCTTTTAACGACCGATTTGGGTTTAACAGCGGCAGCCCTCCACGGGCTGAACTATAATCTTGCCTATAATTCCCGCCTCACTTTCCATTCGCTAAGATGATGTGTTATCTTGCGATCAGCCCTCCGGGCTCAATGCCATAGCGCATCACAAATGTCGGAAGAGCATTGTTTCTGCTCCACCCACGATGTTGTCGCAAGTGTGGAGGCAAAATGTTGTTGTTACTGAATGACACCGAAACGGGCGAGAATGTTATTGAATGTTACCCGCATTTAATTTTCTGCAAAAAAAAACCGATAGCGGCTCGTTTTAAGTAATATTTTATAATTTCGCTTTTGAAATGGAAAACTGGCGCAATGGCATACAAAAGGTTCCCGATGCTGTCGTCGCCATCTGTGTAAGGGGAACCACAAACAATAAGCAAAAGCAATGAGAAAAACGTTATCCGTTATTGCTTTTCTTCTCAGTTTCTTCCTGATGCCGGGCTTTGCCCAGCAGGATGTCGGTGCGGCCTCCACGGCAGCCGACGCCATCGCTGGTGCGCAGAAGTCGCGGGTGATAGTTGGGCAAAAAGCGTTGCCGCAAGACAGCGTCAATGTGCTCAACCTGTCAATGCAAAAGGATATTGAGGAGAAAATGGCGCGTGGACAGGAACTCGCCAAGCGGTCGAACATCATCAGCCCGACCGAGGTCATCGACCTGCCTTCCACGCCAGAGTTGCGCAGCGAGAGCATGAAAGCCAAGAGGCAGGCTCAGCGGCGCCGACCACTGAGAGCGCCACGCCTCGCACCGGCCAATCTGGTGGCAGGGCAGTACATGTCGCGCGACTCAAGCCTCTACAATGGGCTTGTGGGCTATGCCATGGAGTGCTTCCAGGACTCCACCGGCCATTGGTTTATGTCCGGCGTCTATGGTTTGGCCGACACAATCAGCCTCGTGGTCGACGAGCAGAGGGGCACGGTGAAGGTGCCGCCTCAGGTGGTCTACCGCACAAGTTCATATACATTATATATTTATCCCTTCGACCAAGCCAAAGGCTACTACTATCCCACCGACTCCGTCAGTGGCACGATAGCCGCCGACGGCACCATCACGCTTGGCCAGTGGGGATTGTTCGCCCCGACGAGCGGCGGTTCGGCGCGTGTGCTCGACCTCTTTGCCTCGAGCCGCTGGCGCCCCTACGCGAGCAACGCCAACATGCAGTGGCTTAGGCGGTGGTACAACAACCCCACGGCCACAAGCTATCCGGTGATAGTGGAGCAGACGGCCAAGAACCGTGTGGCCCTGATCAACTTCGTCAACAACGGCGTTACCGTCTATGGCCGCCTCACACCCGACCACCGCGTGATTGTGGCGCCGCAGAAGGTGGGAACCACCACGTACTACGGCGACCAATACCTCTATGCCACCACCGACACTACCACACGCACCGCCAACACCAACCAGAACCTCGTGGGCTCGCTCAGCGACGGCTCGCTGAAGTTCGGCCCATGGGTGGTGTGCACCAGCACGGGCAGCAGCACCGGCCGTTTGGGTGGAGCTTACAACATGAGCATCAACCTGGTGGACAGCATAGTCTGGCCCGACAGCACAACCATAACATTCCAGGGCACAGGCTCTGCCGCCGACCCATATCTGCTCTCGACAGCCGATGACATAGAGGCCCTGTCGGAGAAGGTGGAGAATGGCGACAACTACATGGGCGCCCACTTCCGTGTCGTGGCTGACATCGACATGTCGGCCATGGACAGCCACGTGCCTGTGGGCACCACGGCCACGCCTTTCGCCGGCGAAATCGACGGCCAAGGCCACACCATCAGCGGACTGAGCTACAAAGACTACGGAGCCAACTATTCAGGCCTCTTCGGCATGACCGACTCCGCAAGTGTGATTAAGAACTTGAACATCAGCAACTTCAATCTGACGGGCTCGGGCAGCTACGTGGGCATCGTGGCCGGCTATAGCGGCGGCGCGATCGACAGCGTCAATGTCGTGGCCTCGTCGATCAACGTCAGCGGAGCCACCGTGGGCGGCCTGGCAGGCTATGCCCGCGGTCCGATACGCGACGCGTCGTTCCAGGGCACAATCATCGGTGGCGGCACCGAGGGCGGTCTGGCCGGCTTCGCTGTGAGCGAGGTGACCCGCAGCCACGCCACGGCCAACATCGGCTTGTCGACGCTGTTCTCATCGTCCGACAACTATGCAGCTGGCCTTGTGGCCGTGCTCGAGTCTACAACCTACACCACCGCGAAGATGAGCGAGTGCTGGTTTAGCGGCCAGATAGTCGACCGCACTGGCGGCAGCCACGTGGGCGGACTGGTGAGCTCGATGATGTCGGCCACGATGGAACGCTGCTTCAACGTGGGAGTCATCAGCACATCGCAGGGCTCAGGCCAGCGTTACGACCACCAGACTGGCGGCCTCATCGCCACCGTCATGGACTCCAAGGTGAGCGACAGCTATAATGCCGGCACCATAATGAAGTCGGGGTCGAGCGACGGCGTCGGCGGCATCGTGGGCTATGTTGGCATGGTCATGGTGTCGGGTCAAGGCGCGACGGAACTGAGCACGTTCAGCAACTGCTACAATTCGGGCTTCATCGTATCGTCGCCTTCCGAGTACAACGACCACCGTGGCGTCTGGGGCAACGAGGGCATCATCAGCGGCTACCATCCGGCAGCCAACGCCTTCATCAACTGCTACACCGACAAGCAACTGACGGCCATGAACGACACCCTGTTCGGCGTGGCCAACAGCAGCCTGCTCTCAGGCCAGCTGCCCGAAGGCTTCTCCTCCGACGTGTGGACGGCCAAGGCCGGCCAGTATCCGCTCTTGAAGTGCTTTGAGGGCGCCACGGCAGCCAAACTCTCGACAGCCGCGCTCGCCTTCTCGGGCAACGATAACAGCGAAAAGGTGAAGAACAACATCACCATAAGCTGCGACGAGGGCATCAGCACCCAGCTCTACGACTCGAGCAACGGCCAGCTGGTGGGCGAGACCGACTACTTCAAGATAGCCGGCACCACGCTCAGCCCCAAGAGCACGTTTGGCAGCTCGGTGGTTCAGACCTACGTCAGCGACGACCAGTCGCAAATCAAGCTCGTGTCGCTCTCGGCAGTGCCAAAGGTGTTCCAGGGCGAAGGCACGGCAGCCTCGCCATACCTCATCACCAACAAGGCCGACCTCGACACGCTCAACTACGCCGTGTTCACGGCACAGCAGCCGTTTGAGGGCGACTACTTCCTGATGACCAACGACATCGACGCTACTGGTTTCAGCGGCATCGGCACCGGAGCCGAGGCCCAGACCACACTGGCCTGGTTCCAGGGCGACTTCAACGGTGGCGGCCATGCCATCAGCGGCATGAACGTCAGCTCCTACGTGATGGGCAAGACCACGGCAGGAGAAGACTCGCTCATCTCGGGCTACAACTACGCTGGGCTCTTCCGCGTGGTGGGCCGCTTCGGCCACATCCACAACCTGACCCTCGCTGCCGACAACAGCTTCAACATCCTGCAGAATGGCGGAGCCGTGGTGGGCTATCTTGAGGGCAAGGTCGACAGCGTGGCCAACCTGGCCAGCATCTATGGTTATGGCGACGTGATAGGCGGCATAGCCGGCCAGGCAAGCAGTCTGGCCACCATCAGCCACAGCTATAATGGCGGCGACATCATCTCCGGCGGACAGCGCATCGGCGGCATCGCCGGCGTCAACTATGGCACTGTGGAGTACAGCCAGAACGACGGCGATATAACCTCAGCGGCCTACGACAAGAGACCAAACGCCCGCAGCCTTGGCTACACGGGCGGCATCGTGGGCTTCACCTACGGTCAGCTCGACTATAACGTGAACAACGCAACGATCCTCGGCTCGCAGTATGTGGGCGGCATCGCCGGCTCGGTGTCGAACACAACCCTGACAGGCAACCTCAACAATGCCGTGGCGGCGGTTTCGCAGTCGAACACATACGTGGGTGGCATCGCCGGCAACCTTGTGGGCAACTCCACAACGTTGGCCGACAATGCCTACGACGAGTCGATCAACACCCGTGGCGCAGCCGCTGGTTCGAGCCGTCTCGGCGTAACAGGTTATGCCTCAACCACAATGGTCAACGGCAATGCTATCGATGGTCTCGACAAGAGCATCTTCGACTACACAGCCGGCCAGTATCCTGTGCTCAAGCAGTTTGCCTCGCAGCCGAAAGCCATCGCACTGAGGAAGGCTTACATCAAGTTTGCCGAAGGCGAGCAGATTGACAACATCCGCAATCAGGAGGGACTGTCGGAGGCCGACGGCCTCACTTGGTCGCTCAAGGTGGGCGTGGACTACGCTATTGCCAACAACGTGCTCACAGCCAACCCGATAGCCACCGACGTGCTGGCCAAGGACACCCTTGTGGCACAGATGGACAACGTGAGCAAGACCTTCTTCCTCTCGGCAATACCTAAGGTGCTGCCGGGCGACGGAACAGCCGAGTCGCCGTTCCAGATTAGGACAAAGGCCGACATGGACAAGGTGGCCGACTTCGTTTCGAGCACCGGCACCTCGTTCCCAGGCTTCTACTTCCGTGTGCTCAACGACATTGACTATCAGAACGACACGCTGAAGCTCATCGCCATCAACGGCAACACCTTCGACGGCGACTTCGACGGCGGCAAGCACACCATCAGCAACTTCTTCTACGAGTACACCACCAGCTACCGTGGCGAGAACAAGGGCTTGTTCGGCGTGGTAGGCCCCAAGGGCTGCATCCACGACCTCACCCTCAACGGCATCATGCACTTGTCCCACCGCAGCGGCACCTTCGTGGGTCTGCTCAACGGCGCGCTGCGCAACGTGGTTAACAAGGGCGAGATCACTGCCAACCAGTCGACAGCCTACCTTGGCGGCATCGTGGGCGAAGTTGGCGAGGGCGCGTTGGTCGACAGCGCGTTCAACGAGGCTTCGTTCGAGGTGAAAGGCAAGCAGTATGTGGCTGGTATAGCGGGAAGGACCTACGCTGGGTCCACCATCAGCAACAGTGGCAACAGCGGCAACATCACCTCCGACAAGAGCGCGGCCGGCATCGTGGCCTACATGCAGACCGGCGGCAACGTGATTGGCTGCTACAACACTGGCACTATCAACGCCACTGCATCGTCGGTGGCCGGAATCGTGGGCTACGTCAATGGCAACTCTACGTTTGTAATCGACAGCTGCTATAACACTGGCGCCATAACAGCCTCTGGCAATATGGGTGGCATCGTCGGCAACACGGGCTCGGGCAACACGGGACGCATCTCGCGCTGCTGGAACACAGGCGAGCTGAACAGCACTGGCGCCACTGGCGGCATTGCAGGATACGTCAACAGCGGCGTCGACCTCGACAGCCTATACAACACCGGCAACGTCACGTCGACCAACGGCAATGCCGGTGGCATCGTGGGCAACCTGTCGAGTGGCTTCGGCAGCTATACTATGACCGTCAACTACTGCTGGAACACTGGCAACATCACCGGCAAGTCTAAGGTCGGTGGCGTGTTTGGCGGCGTGTCGGGCAACCGCGACGACTCGCAGCCAGTCATCACTGACTGCTGGAACATCGGCGACGTGACCGGCACCGGCACAACCTCGTCCGACATCAGCTATGGCGGCCTGTTTGGCACAAGTGGCGGCATCTCCACGGGCTGCTGGAACGCTGGCAACGTCAAGTCGAACAGAGTGGGCAATGGCGGACTGGCAGGCAATGGCTCTGGCCGGCTCCACGACTGCTTCAACGCTGGCGATGTCGTGTCCGACTTCCATGGCTCCGACTGGCGTGGCAACGCTGGAGGCCTGCAAGGCTTCGGCGACGGCCATTACATCGATTGCTACAACATGGGCAACGTTACGGCTGAGGAGCCTGTGGCGGGCATCAATGGCGGCATCTTTGGCGAGATGGTTATGAACAATGTCTATCAGGCGGGCCATATCACGTCTATCGACACCACGCTCTATGCCAACTTCACCAATTATGACAACGCCAAGTACGACTCGCTCAACGTGGCCAACCTCTTCTTCGACAAGACCGTGTCGCCGGAGACGGAGTCCGACACGAAGTATCTGGCCAAGGGTCTTACCCCAGGCGAGCTCTTCTATGCCGAGGATCTGGGCGACCACTATGCCTTCAATCGTGCGGCCTATCCTGTGCTCAAGGCCATCAAGGAGCCGGTGGTCGGCAACTTCTTCGCCGCCAGCCTGCTCTTCACCGAGGGTGAGGACACTACCCACGTGCGCAACGACTTCTATGTGGGCATGCTCGACAGCGTCAAGTGGACTTCTTCCGACAACATCACCATCTCCGACAATGGCACGTGCAAGACCACTGCCATCGGACGTGGATGGGTGAAGAAGACTGCGACCTTCCATGGCAAGACTTGGGAGCGCGTCTACTACCTCAACATCGATGTCAACACTGGCATCAGCAACGTCAATGGCGCAGAGAATGCAGTGGGCCTCGACCTGACGAAGCCTATGTACAACCTGAGCGGACAGCGCGTAGGCCGCGACTATCGTGGCGTGGTGATCCAGAAGGGTCGCAAGTATGTGAAGAAATAATCCAAGGCTGACCGCTTTCGGTTGGCTATCGCAAATGGCAGGGGGCTCGTCCACAATGGGATGAGCCCCCTGTTTTCTTGTTTGTAGCTCTGGGGCATATTATCCCAAATCGGTCATTAGGAATAGATGATGCCAAAGGCATCACCGCTCCATAACCGTGGGTGCTTGCAC
>CAZRSL010000077.1:0-12589 GCA_964602785.1 uncultured Prevotella sp. | reverse complement strand
TATCGTTTGTGGGTGCGGACGGCCACAAGGGCCGCACCCTGCAAGAGGCACCTTCACTTTGCGAAAGTTGAGTACATTATTCAAGTTTTGTAAGTGCATAATTCATTGAAAGCCAATGGCTGGGGAATCGTAGGGGCATTATTTATCATGCCCGAGGCACTGATTCTTTGCCAATGGCGGGCATGATAAATCATGCCCCTACATGTTGGAATATCCGCGTTCAGCAGAAAACATCCGTATGCAGGGTGCGGCCCTTGTGGCCGTCCGCATCCACATTGCGTATCGTTTGTGGGTGCGGACGGCCACAAGGGCCGCACCCTGCAAGAGGCACCTTCGCTTTGCGAAAGTTGAGTAAACTTCAAACTATAAACTTAAAACTATAAACTTCAAACTATAAACTTAAAATCCGTGTGAGAATAATTTGAAAAGACGGGCAGATTTGCCCCAATTCCACTTGCCCAACGAAGAAAAACAGCAAATTGTTTCGCCGTTGCAATTTGTTTTGCTACATTTGTAACCAGTTTGAAAAAGCTTCGCTCCATAATAAGCACATTGGTGTGGACGTTGGCCCTCGTCTACATCGGCATTGTGGTGGTGCTCCACATCCATCCCGTCCAGCGGTGGATAGGTGGCGTTGTGGCCGAGGCGATAGGCGAGACCCTCGGCACCGAGGTGAGCGTGGGGCGCGTCGACATTGGCTTGCTCAACCGCGTCGTCATCGACGGCGTGCGCATCATGGACCAGCGGCACGACACACTGCTGCAGTCGTCGCGCATGGCGGCGAGCATAGAGCTGGGCCAACTGGCAGAGGGCCGCATCAGCCTGTCGTCGGTGCAGTTGTTCGGCATGAAGGCCAAGCTCTACAAGCGGGCCGGCATGAAAGACGCCAACTTTCAATTTGTCATCGATTCGCTCTCATCCGGTAACAACACCGAGCACAAGCCCCTCAACCTAAGCATCCAGTCGGTGGTGGTGCGCAATGGCGCAGTGCTTGCCGACTTTCCGCAATTGCGGTTGGCTGTGTCCGACCTGAGCGCCCATGCCGTGGTAGACCTCATCACCGACGACTCGCTCAGCGTTGACCTGCGCCGCCTGTCGTTCAAGGAAGCGCGAGGCTTCGAGTTGAGCGACCTGAGTCTGCGCTTGAATGTCGGGCCGCGCATCGCCACCCTGAGCGACTTCAAGCTGACGCTGCCCCATACCGACATATCCATCCCCACGCTCACGGCCATATATAGCAGGAAGAACGGCAAGGCAGACCTCGGCACGCTGCTCTACAATGGCAGTCTGCAGAGCCGGCGCATCACGATAGCCGACATATCGAGCCTTCTGCCACAGCTGTCCCACTTCCACAACTCGCTCCAGATGGAGTGCGTGGTCAGCGGCTCGTCGGAGAAGTTGCAAATCAACAACCTCAACATCACGTCGGACGACAACACCCTGCGGCTCTCAGGCTTCGGCAAAGTTGACCTCAAGGGCGACAACTTCTGGCACGCCCATCTGAACAACCTGCACGTCAGTCCAGGCGGCATCGACTTCATTGTGCGCAACCTCAGAGGCCGCAACATCAACCTGCCAGAGGTGGTGAAACGGATGGGCAGCATCAGTTACGAGGGCGACATGGCGGGCAACAAGCGCACCGTGCGCGTGGATGGCGACATCGCCACATCGGCCGGACGCGCCATTGTCAGGGCCGGCTACGATGGCAACAAGGCCGCCGGCCACATCAGCACGCGTGGCCTCAACCTCGGACAGCTTGCCGCCAACACCGACCTCGGACAGATGGCCGCCGACCTCGACCTCCTTGCCGACATCAAGGGCAAGGCCTACAGTGCCAAAGGCTCCGTCCACACGCTGGGCTACAAGGGCTACGACTACCACAACATCGACATCGACGCGGCCTACAACCAGGGCACACTGTCGGGCCGGGTGGTGAGTGGCGACGCCAACGCCAACCTCGTCGCCACCGGACAGGCCAACCTCGCCGACCACCGATATAATTTCAAGGCTACAGTGGACCGGCTCTCGCCTTACAACATCCACCTTTCGCACAAGGCCGCCGACCGCAGCTACCAGTTTGATGTGGAAACCGACATGACCGGCTCCTCTTTAGACAACATCTTGGGCAGCTTGGCTGTCAGCGACTTCCAGTTGACCGACAGGCAAGGCATCTTCGCAATCGACCACGCCAACATCGTCGCGGAGCGCACACCGTCGGGCCGGCTGCTGACAGTGGACAGCGATGTGGCCCAGATGCGCGTGGAAGGCCGCTTCCGACTGAGCACTCTGCTGCAGTCGCTGGCACAGCTCGTGGGTTCGCGGGTGCCGACGATGCCAGGTCTGCCCCGCCACATTGCCAAGACCGACAACAACTTCACCGTCGATGCCACCCTGCTCAATTCCGAATGGATGGAGAGGTTGTTCGGCGTGCCCCTGCAAGCCGAACGCCCCATCACCCTGAGCGGCTACATCGACTCGCCCGCCAACAAAATCGACCTGCTGGTGGACGCTCCCAAGATGGCCTACGGCGACACCCGACTGGAGAACGCCCGCATTCAGCTCTCATCGCCAAGCGACAGCCTGAAGGCGCGGTTGAGCCTCGACCGCCTCAGCGACGCTGGCAAGAGGCTGAAGCTGCGCGTCGACGCCGGAGCCGCCAGCAACACCCTGTCCACCAACATAAGTTTCGACGACGGCTCCAACACCCGCACCCGTGGCACCGTGAACGCCCAGACGCGTTTCGTCAGGGGCAGCGACGGGTTGCAGACCGCGCTGATCAGCATTCAGAACTCCGACATCATGGTGGGCGACACGCTGTGGCAGGTGGCTCCAAGCCTTGTAACCTACAACGGCCACAAACTGCAAATCGACAACTTCGGCATAGGCCACGGCAGCCAACACCTGACGGTGAACGGCACGGCGAGCAGCCAAGGTGGCGACTCAATACTCGTCGACTTGAACAAGGTGGACGTGGGCTACATCCTCGACCTGCTCAACTTCCACACTGTCAGCTTCGACGGCAAAGCCTCCGGGGTGGCTGTTGTGAGGAATGTGATGGCCAACCCGTCGGTCGACGGCGACATCAGCGTTGAGGACTTCCGCTTCCAGAACGGACGGATGGGCACATTGGCAGCCAAGGTGAACTACGACAACCAAGAACAGCAAATCAACATCGACGCCTTGGCCAACGAGGGTGGGGGGCACTACACGCCCATCGACGGCTACGTCAACTTGAAACGCAACTACATCGACCTCGGCATCGGGCTCCACGGCACCAACCTTGAACTCGTGGAGAGCTTCTGCTCCTCCTTCCTCGACGACATGCAGTGCCGTGGCGATGGCGACTTGAGGGTGTTCGGCAACCTGAAGACGGTGAATCTGGAGGGGCAGGTTGTGGCCACAGGCACCATGGAGCTGTCGCCAGTGGGCGTGGTCTACCGTCTGCCCGGCGACACCATAACCTTCGTACCCGACCATATATTGTTCAGCAGCGACACAATCTTTGACCCGCGTGGCAACATAGGCACAATCGACGGCTCGGTCGACCATCAGCACCTGAGCAACCTGAGCTACGACCTGACCGTAGGAGCCCACAATCTGCTCGCATTCGACCGCGACTACGACGGCAACTCGTTCCGTGGCAAGGTGATGGCAGACGGCACGTGCCGCGTGCGTGGCGGCAGCGTGGGCACGGTGATCGACATTGAGGCCACGCCACGCACGGGCAGTCTGATAGAGTACAACGCCGCCGCCACTTCGGTGGGTGAGTCGTCGTTCATCCACTGGAGGAGCCACAACCTCGGCGACACCACCGCCATCGACATCGTTCCCGCCAACATACCGTCCGACTTGCGGCTCAACCTGATTATCAACTCCAACCCCGACCTGACGCTGCGGGTGCTTACCGACCCCGCCACCGGCGACAACATATCGCTCAATGGCAGTGGCGTTATTAACGCCTCCTACTTCAACAAAGGCACGTTCCAGATGTTCGGTAACTACGATGTAGACCACGGGCTCTACAAGCTGACCATACAGAACATCATCAAGCGCGAGTTCCAGATAGGGGAGGGCAGCCGTATTGTGTTTGTGGGCGACCCGTTCGACGCGCAACTCAACCTGCGGGCGGTGAACACGGTGAACGGCGTCAGTCTGAACGATTTGCAGATAGGCCGCAGCCTGACGAGCAACAACGTGCGCGTAGACTGCATAATGAACATCACCGGCACGGCGGGCAACCCGTCGGTCAGCTTCGACATGGACATTCCCTCGCTCTCCACCGACGCCCGCCAGATGGTGCGCTCGGTGATCAATTCTGAGGAGGACATGAACCAGCAAGTGCTCTATCTCCTCGCCGTGGGCCGCTTCCAGTCGCCATCGGGCAACAACGCCCAGCAGCAAGCGTCAGACCAGAGCCAGACCTCGCTGGCCATGCAGAGCGTGCTCTCCGGCACCCTGTCGCAGCAGATCAACAACGTGTTGTCCAGTTTTGTGAAGTCGGACAAATGGAACTTTGGCGCCAACATCTCCACCGGCGACGAGGGCTTCAACAATGCAGAATACGAGGGACTGCTCAACGGGCGGCTGCTCAACAACCGGCTGCTCATCAACGGCCAGTTCGGCTACCGCGACAAGGCCGCCACGGGCAGCACATCGTTCATCGGCGACTTCGACATACGCTACCTCATCTTCCCCAACGGCAACCTGGCGGTGAAGGTGTACAACCAGACCAACGACCGCTACTTCACCCGCAACTCGCTCAACACACAAGGCATCGGCCTGATAATGAAAAAGGACTTCAGCTCGTGGCGCGACCTGCTCGGCCTGAAACCTAAGAAAGCCAAGAAGAAACAGAAGAAATCAACCGAATAAACAACAATACTATGGCAAAGGAACATACTCGTAACAGGAACTCATAACATAAAACTTAAAACATAAAACATAAAACTTATAACTTAAAACTTAAAAACTGATTATGTCAAAGAAAATCGTACTCGTAACAGGAGCGACAAGCGGAATAGGCGAAGGCTGCGCCCGCCGCTTCGCCCAAGGCGGCTACAACGTGATAGCCACCGGACGCAACAATGAGAAACTGCAACAACTGAAGCGCGAGCTTGAGGCTGAGGGCACCGAGGTGCTGACGCTCTGCTTCGACGTGCGCGACCGGCAGGCCGCCACCGAGGCCATCGGCTCGCTGCCCGACAGGTGGCGCGACATTGACGTGCTCGTCAACAACGCCGGACTGGCCCGTGGGCTGGAACCGCTCTACGAGGGCAACCCCGACGACTGGGACCAGATGATCGACACCAACATCAAGGGTCTGCTCACCATGATCAAGCTCATCGTGCCCCACATGGTGGAGCGCAACCACGGCCACATTATTAATATAGGGTCGGTGGCCGGCGACGCGGCATACGCTGGGGGCAACGTCTATTGCTCCACCAAGTCGGCCGTGAAGGCCATAACCGACGGGCTGCGCATCGACATAGCCAAGACGCGGCTGCGCGTAACCAACGTGAAGCCTGGACTTGTGGAGACCAACTTCTCCAACATCCGCTTCCACGGCGACACGGCCCGCGCCGCCAATGTGTACAGAGACATAAAGCCACTCAACGGCGACGACATAGCCGACGTGTGCTTCTATGCCGCCAGTGTGCCGGAGCACGTGCAGATAGCCGAGGTGCTCGTTCTGGCCACCCATCAGGCCAATGGCACCGTAATTGAGCGCGGCTGTTGAAAAACAGGGTAGAAAATTTTGCAGGTTCGCAAATTCTTTCTACCTTTGCAGTCGCTTTAGGGCAAGGCCCCTTCTACTGTGGGGGCTTTCGGGATGTAGCGCAGTCCGGTAGCGCTCCTGGTTTGGGACCAGGTGGTCGCAGGTTCGAATCCTGTCATCCCGACCCTTTCTTTTCCATTCCCGTCCGCTCTAACCAGTGGGCGGGATTTTTGATTTGACAACGAATCCAACATTCTGAACCGATGATATATCCAGATAATTTTGAAGCCAAGATAGGTTTCGGCGAGGTGCGCAAGCTCATCGCCGGCCACTGCCTTTCCACCCTCGGCAAGGAGCTTGTGGGCATGATGGAGTTCTCCACCGACGCACCGACGCTCAACCGGCGCATGGAGGAAATCAGGGAGTTCCGTCGCATATTGAACGGGCGAGACGACTTCCCTGCGGCCAATTTCTTCGATGTGCGCCAAGCCTTGAAGCGCGTCCGTTTGGAGGGCACCCACCTTGAGGTGGAAGAGCTGTTCGACCTGCGGCGTGTGCTTGGCGCGGTGGAGCTTATCGTCAAGTTTCTCAGCGGCACCGACGACGACAGTGATAAGAAGATTTATCCCGCCCTCTACGACTTGGCCGATGGCGTTGCCACCTATCCGCGGCTCATCAACCGCATCGACCAGGTGATCGACAAGGAGGGCCGCATGCGCGACAACGCCTCGCCAGAGTTGTTGCGCATCCGTCAGGAGCTGGCCCGCACCGAAGGCAGCATCTCGCGAACCCTCTATGGCATACTCCGTTCGGCCCAGCGCGCCGGACTTGTGGCTCAGGACGTTACCCCTGCGGTGCGCGACGGTCGCCTCGTAATCCCCGTAGCCCCGGCCATGAAACGCAAGTTGAGTGGCATCGTCCACGACGAGAGCGCCACGGGCAAGACCATCTTCATCGAACCCACCGAGGTGGTGGAGGCCAACAACCGCATACGCGAGCTTGAGAACGAGGAACGGCGCGAGGTGATACGCATTCTGACCGAGGTGAGCAAAGTGGTAAGGCCGGAGGTGGCGGGCATTCTCGACTCGCTCGACTTACTCGCCCAAATCGACTTCATACGCGCCAAGGCCATGGCTGCCGAGGACATTGACGCTTTCGAGCCGGAGATTACTCCCACACCTGTCATCGACTGGATAGAGGCCTACAGTCCCGCGCTGCTGCTGCGCCACGGCAGTCCGCAGTCGGAGCGTGCCAACATCGTGCCCCTCGACATCATGCTGACGCCGGAGAACCGCATCCTCATCATCTCAGGGCCTAATGCCGGTGGCAAATCGGTGTGTCTGAAGACCACGGGAATGGTGCAGTACATGCTACAGTGCGGTATGTCGATACCTGTCAGCCCAAGGAGCAAGGCCGGAGTGTTCAGTGGCATAATGATTGACATCGGCGACGAGCAGAGCATAGAGAACGACCTGAGCACCTATTCGTCGCATCTGCTCAACATGAAGCAGATGATGCGGCAGAGCGACGACCGCACACTGTTGCTAATCGACGAGTTCGGCACCGGCACCGAGCCGCAGATAGGCGGCGCCATAGCCGAGGGCGTGCTCGTGGAGTTCTGCAAGCGCAAGGCATGGGGCGTTATAACCACCCACTACCAAAATCTGAAGCACTTCGCCGACAGCCACGAGGGAGTGGTGAATGGGGCCATGCTCTACGACCGCAACCTCATGCGCCCGCTCTTCCAGCTTGCCATCGGCCGTCCGGGCAGCAGTTTCGCCATCGACATCGCCCGCAAGATAGGCCTCTCGGAAGATGTAATCAAATATGCCAGCGACATTGTGGGCAGCGACTACATCCAGAGCGACAAGTACTTGCAGGACATAGTGCGCGACAAACGCTACTGGGAGCAGAAACGGCAGAAGATACACCAGCGCGAGAAGGACTTGGAGTTGCAGATAAGCCGCTACGAGACTGGTCTGGAGGACATTGAGAAGCAGCGTCGGCAGATAGTGGCCAAGGCCAAGGCAGAGGCCGAGGAACTGCTCAGCGAGAGCAACCGCAAGATAGAAAATGCCATACGCGAGATACGCGAGAGTCAGGCTGAGAAGGAGGAGACGCGCAAGATACGCGAGGAGCTGGGCCAGTTCCGCCAGGATGTGGAGAACATCGACACCACCGCCGACGATGAGCGCATAGCCCGCAAGATAGAGGAGATACAGGGCCGGAAGGAGCGACGTGCCCGCCGCAAGGCTGAGAAGCAGCAGAGGCAGGCACAGGCACAGCTGCCGAAGGTCAAGGCCGTGGAGCAGCCGCTCGACAAGGGCGACACCGTGAGGATGAAGGGCACCCAGACCGTGGGTGCGATAGAGGCCATCGACGGCAAGATGGCTCTGGTGGTGTTTGGCACAATGCGAACCCGTGTGCCCCTGTCGCGGCTTGAGCGGGCTGAGCCGGTGGAGGAGAAACCGCAAGGCTACACCGGCGGCACTTCCAGCATGATGACGCGCGACGTGATCGACGAGCACCGCAAGGCTTTCAAGCCAGAGCTCGACGTGCGCGGGATGCGTGGCGACGAGGCTCTCAGCCAAGTGCAATACTTCATCGACGACGCCATAATGGCCGGTGCCACACAGGTGAGGATTCTACATGGCAAGGGCAACGGTATATTGCGCTCTCTGATACAGCAATACCTGCGCACCGTGCCCAACGTGCGCAGCTTCCGCGACGAGCACGTGCAGTTCGGCGGCACTGGCATAACGGTGGTGGAGCTGTAGATGGCTTAATGTATGTTAATTATGACTGATGGGAGGTAGAAATTAAAATAAACTTGCTACCTTTGCAGTTCGAAAATGGGCAAGTCTCATACGGCCAGCTCCCTTCGAATCCCCCAGGGTGGGAACGCAGCAAGGGTAAAAGGTTGTAGCGGCGCGATATGAATCGCTTGCCCACCCGCCTCTTTAGCTCAGTTGGCCAGAGCACGTGATTTGTAATCTCGGGGTCGTTGGTTCGAATCCGACAAGAGGCTCTCCCTTTTTTGATGTGGCAATTCCCCTCGGTGGGGAGTTGCCGCTTTCTGTTTTTGAAAAACATCCCCAAGAATAGAGGTTGGCAGTAAGAATAGAAGACGCAGCCTATATTTACCCGATTTGGGTTTAACTTTTGCGGCTCTTCCGACATTTGTGATAATAGCAACTGATGAGGCCTCCGGCCTCATTTTGCTACACCCTCTTACCTTGCGGTGAGCCCTCCGGGCTCAATGTCTTCGAGTGCTCCAAATGTCGGAAGAGCCACTTTCGCCACACAATGATAACGTGTAAATGTTATATTGTTACGTTGTTATACTGGTGTGTTCCGCCTCTTGTCCTAAAGCAATCCAGACTAAAACTTGGAGGGCTGAAGAAAAATTTGCTTTATTCCTCTTCGGTTCCGTAAAAAATTATTATCTTTGCACCAATTACCGAGAAACAAATTCTACTACAATATTTAGGCAACATTTTTAGATGGAACAAGTATTCAGTTATATCATTAGCTTTGGAGCAAGCGTAATGATGCCGATCATCTTCACGATCATCGGCCTGTGCATCGGAATGAAGTTCGGCAAAGCCCTCAAGTCGGGCCTCTTCGTTGGCGTTGGCTTTGTGGGTCTCGGCATCGTGACAGCCCTGCTCACCGACAATTTCAAAGACCCCCTGCAAGCCATTGAGGACATATTCAGTCTCAACCTGAGCGTGTTCGACATGGGTTGGCCGGCAGCGGCTTCGGTGGCCTACAACACAGCTGTGGGCGCACTGATTATTCCCATCTGCCTCTGCGTCAACTTCATAATGCTGCTCACCAAGACCACACGCACCGTCAACATCGACCTTTGGAACTATTGGCACTACGCTTTCATCGGTGCCGTGGTCTACTTCATAACTGGCCAGAGCCTGGCGTGGGGCTACTTCGCCGCCATCGTCTGCTACATCATAACCCTTGTCATGGCCGACATCACAGCGGCAAAGTTCCAGGGCTACTACAACCTGCCCGGCATCAGCATTCCTCAGCCGTTCTGCCAGAGCTTCGCACCCTTCACATGGGTCATCAACTGGCTTTTAAACAAGATTCCGGGTTTCAGCAAGCTCGACATCGACGCCGAGGGACTGAAGAAGAAGTTTGGCGTGCTGGGCGAGCCGATAGTGCTTGGTGTCATCGTTGGTGCGCTGATAGCCGCCGTGGCCCACTGGAGCGACTTCTTCAACTTCCAGGGCTTCATGGCCGACCTGCGCTCCACCCAGCCCAACGCCACCACCACCGACGGCGTGATGAAGATAGTGAAGGACATACTCTTCCTCGGCGTAACGATGGGCGCTGTGATGGAGCTTATTCCGCGCATCACCAAGCTCTTCATCGATGGCCTGATGCCCATCTCCGACAAGACCAAAGAGCTTGTCGACCGCAAGTTCCACGGCAAGAAGATCCACATTGGCATGAGCCCGGCTCTCGTCATCGGCCACCCGACAGCTCTTGTCTGCACGCTGTTCCTGATTCCCACATATATTATTATAGCCGTGTTCCTGCCCGGCAACCAGTTCCTGCCCCTGGCCTCGCTGGCCGGCCTGTTCTACCTCTTCCCCATCATGCTGCCCTACACCAAGGGTAATGTGGTGAAGACGCTGATCATCGGCTTCGTGGCACTGCTTGTGGGCCTGTGGTTTGTCACCGACATGGCTCCGGCATTCACCGAGGCCGCCCATCATGTCTACGCCGCCACACAGGACAAGGCAGCCCACGTGCCCGACGGCTTCCTCGCCGGCAGCATGGACTTCGCCTCGTCGCTCTTCGGCTGGTGCATTTTTGCGGCTGTGAACTACATCAAGTGGATTGGAGCCGCCATCCTCGTGATCATCACCGCAGCCATGGTGGCCTACAACCGCCACATCATCGTCAAGGAAGAAAAATTGGCAAAAAATTAAAATCAAGTTAATATGAAGAAAATCATGCTTGCTGCCATGATGTGCAGCTTTTCTCTCTTGGGCTATGCTCAGTGCGGGTTCAAGGGCTACGAGGTGAAGGCCGAGAACGCCTATACCAACTACAACGTGCGCTGGGCCACAGGGCCTGAGGACGCCAAGCACTACACCACCGACCGCTTGCGCAAGGAGTATCTCATCGAGAAGGTGTTTGCTCCGGGTGAGGTGAACTGGACCTACACACTCTACGACCGCTTCCTCATCGGCGGCGCTGAGCCTACAGCCGCCCCGCTGAAGCTCACTTCTATAGCTCCGCTCTACGTTGATGAGAGCAAGGGCACGAGTGGCCGCAACCTGCTTGACAACCGCGAGCTGGGCATCATCAACATCGGCGGCGAAGGCACTGTTACCGTCGACGGCAAGAGCTACACCCTCGGTTTCCAAGAGGCTCTGTATGTGGGCCGTGGAGCCAAAGACATAGTGTTGGCAAGCAAGAATGCCGCCGAGCCGGCCAAGTTCTACCTCAATTCAGCTTGCGCACAGGCCAGCTATCCGACAAAGAAAGTAACCCTGAAGGAGGCCAACAACATCAAGGCTGGAAGCCTGAAGGAGAGCAACGACCGCGTGATCCACCAGATGCTCATCGACGGCGTGGCCGGAGTGCGCACCTGCCAACTGCAGATGGGCATAACCGAGCTGAAGGAGGGCAGCGTGTGGAACACCATGCCGGCCCACACCCATCTACGCCGCATGGAGGCATACATGTATTATAAGGTGCCCGACGGCCAGAAGATACTGCACATAATGGGTGAGCCTCAGGAGACGCGCCCCATCTGGATGAACAACGAGCAGGCTGTGATAGCTCCGCAGTGGAGCATCCATTGCGCCGCCGGCACCAGCAACTACACCTTCATCTGGGGCATGGCGGGCGAGAACCTCGTCTACACCGACATGCAGACCATCGCCATACCCGACCTCGAATAAAATCCTAACGCCTCAGGCTCCACAGCATTCAGGCCTGAGGCATACCATAAACCAAAAGAACACAAAAATCTAATAATGGCACCTATCACAAAAGCTAAAATGTCCAACTTCCGTTGGGTGATTTGCGCACTGTTGTTCATCGCCACAACAGTCAACTATCTCGACAGGCAAGTTCTGTCGCTCACTTGGAAAGACTTTATCTCGCCCGAGTTCCACTGGACCGACAACGACTACGGAACAATAACCGGTTGGTTCTCCATCTTCTACGCCATTGCCAACCTCTTTGCTGGCAAGTTTGTCGACTGGATGGGCACCAAGAAAGGCTATCTCATTGCCATCGGTGTCTGGTCGACTGGTGCCGTGCTCCATGCTGGTTGCGGCGAGGTGGCCATGTGGATAGAGGGCTACCCAAGCATTGAGGCTCTCCGTTTGGTCAAGGCTGGCAGCGACGCCGCCATAGCCATTTCCACCGTCAGCGTCTGGCTCTTCCTTTCGTGCCGCTTGATTCTGGCCGCGGGCGAGGCAGGCAACTTCCCAGCCGCAATCAAAGTTACCGCCGAGTATTTCCCTAAAAAGGACCGCGCTTTCGCCACGTCCATCTTCAACAGCGGCGCATCCATTGGCGCCCTGGCAGCCCCTGCCACCATCCCATTGATAGCCCGTGCGCTGGGTTGGGAGATGGCTTTCATCATCATCGGTGTTCTTGGCTACGTGTGGATGGGCCTTTGGCTTTGGCTCTACGACAAGCCATCGAAGAGCAAGCACGTCAACGAGGCTGAGCTCACCTACATCGAGCAGGACGAGGAGGATGCCACCGAGACCCCGCAGGAAGTGGAGGCAAAGGAGGACGAGCCGACAATCAGTTTCCTCAAGTGCTTCACTTTCCGCCAGACTTGGTCGTTCATCACCGGCAAGTTCCTCACCGACGGCGTGTGGT
>CAZRSL010000076.1:0-12674 GCA_964602785.1 uncultured Prevotella sp. | reverse complement strand
GGAATTCTCTACGGTGATACTAACTTTCTCATTCTCGAATTCTTCTACTACTTGCTTGAACCTCACTTGCTTGAGATTCAAGATAATGTTGGTTACATCCTCCTTCACGCCAGGCACGGTAGCGAACTCGTGCTCAACACCAGCGATGCGGATGGTGTTGATGGCATAACCCTCGAGCGATGAAAGCAGAATGCGGCGCAGGGCGTTGCCTATGGTAACACCGAAGCCTGGCTCCAACGGACGGAATTCGAACTTGCCGAACTTGTCGTTGGCCTCCAACATTACAACTTTATCAGGTTTTTGAAATGCTAATATCGCCATTAATTTAATGATTTATTGTTTAGAGTACAACTCAACGATTAACTGTTCCTTAATATTCTCCGGTATGTCAGCGCGCTCCGGCTTGTGGAGATACTTGCCGCTCTTGCTGGCCTCGTCCCACTCTATCCAAGGATACTTGCTGTGGTTGAACCCGGCCAAGGAGGCCTCGACGACCTCAAGCGACTTGCTCTTGGTGCGCACGCCAACAATCTGACCCGGCTTTACCGAATAGGAAGGAATGTTAACCACCTTGCCGTCGACCACTATGTGCCTGTGGCTCACCAACTGGCGGGCGGCGGCACGTGTGGGCGCTATGCCAAGGCGATAGACGATGTTGTCGAGACGGCTCTCAAGGTTCTGAAGCAGCACCTCACCGGTGATGCCGTCAGACTTGGCGGCCTTGTCGAACATGTTGCGGAACTGGCGCTCCAGAACGCCGTAGGTGTACTTTGCCTTCTGCTTCTCAGCAAGCTGGGCTCCATACTCCGACACCTTGCGGCGACGGCTGTTGCCGTGCTGGCCTGGAGGGAAATTGCGCTTGGAAAGAACCTTGTCGGGACCGAAAATCGGCTCGCCAAAACGACGTGCTATTCTTGATTTAGGACCAATATATCTTGCCATAATCTGATTTTCTGTTTATAATTTTATTGTTTCTAAGATGATTACACGCGACGACGCTTTGGTGGGCGGCAGCCGTTGTGTGGAAGTGGTGTGACGTCGACTATCTCGGTAACCTGGATGCCGGCGGCGTTGATGGCGCGTATGGCACTCTCACGGCCGTTGCCCGGTCCCTTGACGTATGCCTTCACCTTGCGCAGGCCGAGGTCGAAAGCCACCTTGGCGCAGTCCTCCGCTGCCATCTGGGCGGCATAGGGAGTGTTCTTCTTTGAGCCGCGGAAACCCATCTTGCCTGCCGAGGACCAAGAGATGACCTGCCCCTCGCTGTTGGCCAACGAAACAATAATATTATTGAAAGAGCTGTGGACGTGGAGCTGGCCCAACGCCTCAACCCTTACATTCCTTTTCTTAGATGTTGCTGTTTTCTTTGCCATAATTAATTTGCCGATTGAAATTACTTAGTAGCCTTCTTCTTGTTAGCAACAGTCTTCTTCTTGCCCTTACGAGTGCGGGCATTGTTCTTAGTGCTCTGACCGCGAACGGGAAGACCATTGCGATGACGTACTCCACGATAGCAGCCTATGTCCATGAGGCGCTTGATGTTCATTTGGACCTCGCTGCGGAGGTCGCCTTCCACTTTGAATTCAGCGCCGATAATCTCACGGATTTTAGCTGCCTGGTCGTCCGACCACTCGCTAACCTTCAGGTCGCGGCTCACGCCGGCCTTGTCCAAGATCTTTGCTGAACTACTTCGACCTATACCGTAGATATAGGTCAATGCGATTTCGCCACGCTTGTTCTGGGGCAAATCTACTCCAACAATTCTTATTGCCATTGTATGTTTTAAAATGTTTGTAAATAATGTTTTGCTAAAAAGCGTACAAAGTTAGGGAAAAAATATGATTCCGCCCGTCCGTTTGTATATTTTTAACATCATCCCTGACGCAATTTGAACTTAGGGTTCTTCTTGTTGATGACAAAGAGGCGCCCCTTGCGACGTACAATCTTGCAGTCGGGTGTGCGTTTTTTTATCGATGTCCTTGTTTTCATGTCTCTCTTTATTCTTACTGGTTATTTGTATCTAAAAACTATCCTGCCCTTTGTGAGGTCGTAGGGGCTCATCTCCACCTTGACTTTGTCGCCCGGGAGTATCCGGATGTAGTGCATGCGCATCTTGCCGGATATGTGGGCGATGATTTGCACGCCATTCTCGAGCTCCACCCGGAACATAGCGTTGGAGAGGCTCTCAAGAATGGTGCCGTCTTGTTCTATTGCAGCTTGCTTTGCCATGATGATTTGTCTGCGAGTAGTGTCTTCTTACGTTATTTCGAAGAAATGTTCTCCATGGGCCTCGGCGGCCTGTGGAGAACCATTCCCTTTATTGTTCAATCGCTGTCAACACTATCAATAGGCTGCGACGTTGCCACGGGTGCGGCCCGAGTTGAGCAGGCCGTCGTAGTGGCGCATCATCAGGTAAGACTCTATCTGCTGCAACGTGTCGATCACGACACCCACGAGAATGAGAAGCGATGTGCCTCCGAAGAACTGCGAGAACGACTGCTGCACGTTGAGCAGTCCGGCCAGTGCCGGCATGATGGCTATGAACGCGATGAAGAGCGAACCCGGAAGGGTGATGCGCGTCATCACGGTGTCGATGTATTCAGCTGTGTCCTTGCCCGGCTTGATGCCCGGAATGAATCCGTTGTTGCGCTTCATGTCCTCGGCCATCTGGGTCGGGTTGAGCGTTATAGCCGTATAGAAATAGGTGAACGCAATGACAAGTATCACATAGACCACGTTGTAGAGCAGCGACTGCGTGTCCATCAGGTCGCGCACCCACCAAGCGGCATTCTCACCGTTGTAACGCACGATGGTCAGCGGGATGAACATCAAGGCCTGGGCGAAGATGATAGGCATCACGTTGGCCGCGAACAGCTTCAGCGGGATGTACTGTCGGGCACCGCCATACTGCTTGTTGCCCACCAGTCGCTTGGCATACTGCACCGGCACCTTCCTCGTGCCCTGCACCAGCAGGATGGAGGCGCAAACCACAAGATAGAGAATGATGAGCTCAACAATGAACATCACAAGTCCACCACCCGAAATGGCGGTGAAGCGTGAGCCCACTTCTTGAATGAAAGCCTGCGGGAGGCGTGCGATGATACCGATCATGATGATAAGCGACACACCGTTGCCTACACCCTTGTCGGTGATTCGTTCGCCAAGCCATAGAACAAACATCGATCCTGCCGCAAGAATGAACGTGGCCGGGATCATGAACACCTGCCAGCTGATGCCGGTGGCAAGGGCGCCGCCAGCGGTGGCCTTCAGGTTGATCAGATAGCCGGGAGCCTGGAACAGGAGGATGAATATGGTGAGTATCCTCGTGTACCAGCTGATTTTCTTGCGTCCACTTTCGCCCTCACGCTGCATCTTTTGGAAGTATGGCACAGCCACAGCCAGAAGCTGCATGACGATGGAGGCGGAGATGTATGGCATTATGCCCAGCGCAAAGATGGATGCGTTGGAGAATGCGCCACCGGAGAACATGTCGAGCAGCGACATAAGGCCGCCGGCCGTCTGCGACTGTAGTTTTTCCAACATGCCCGGATTGATGCCCGGAAGCACCACAAACGAGCCAAAACGGTATATCGCCGTGAACAGGAAGGTGATGAGGAGCCTCTGGCGGAGGTCCTCAATCTTCCAGCAGTTCTTCAGTGTTTCTATAAACTTTTTCATTCAATTAAATTGTTGTAGCGTTACCACCTGCTGCCTTGATGGCTTCTTCGGCAGTCTTAGAGAAAGCGTTGGCCTCAACGTCGACCTTGGCCTTAAGCTCGCCATTGCCAAGAATCTTAACAAGCCGTTTGCCTTTCAGCACGCCAGCGGCCCTGAGCTCTGCGAGGCCGATTTTCTCGAGATTCTTCGTCTCGGCCAGCTTCTGCAGGGTGGAGAGGTTGACGGCAAGGTACTCCTTGTGGTTGATGTTCTTGAAGCCTGACTTCGGCACGCGGCGTTGCAGAGGCATCTGGCCGCCCTCGAAGCCTATTTTCCTCTTGTAGCCAGAGCGCGACTTGGCGCCCTTGTGTCCACGGGTTGACGTGCCACCGAGGCCCGAGCCCGGACCGCGGCCGATGCGGCGACGTGAATGAGTGGATCCCTTAGCGGGAGTCAATGTATGTAATTTCATGATTATGCTGATATTAAAGTTTGATTATTCAACTACGCTCACCAGATGATGAACTTTGCGAACCATGCCACGCACGCTGGGGCTGTCCTCGAGCTCCACAACCTGGGAAATCTTATGAAGTCCCAAGGCTATGAGAGTCCTCTTCTGATCCTTAGGAGCGTGGATGCGGCTCTTAATCTGCTTAATCTTTATTGTTGCCATGATTTAGTCTCCTTAGATTTTTTAACCGTTAAACACTTTGCTCATGCCGATGGTGCGGTCGCCGGCCACCTGGTAGGCATCGCGCATCTCGCTAAGGGCCAAAATCGTGGCTTTCACCAAGTTGTGGGGGTTGGAAGAGCCCTTCGACTTGGCTATCACGTCGCTCACGCCAGCGCTCTCGAGCACGGCGCGCATGGCACCACCAGCCTTAAGGCCAGTACCGGCTGCGGCGGGCTTGATGAGCACGTGGGCTCCACCAAACTTCACCTCGGCGTCGTGGGGCACGGTGCCGTTGTGGACGGGCACCTTGATCAGGTTCTTCTTGGCGGCGTCGGTGCCTTTCTGGATGGCAGCGGAAACCTCGCCAGCCTTGCCAAGGCCCCAACCGATAACGCCCTTGCCATCACCAACTACGACGATGGCAGCGAATGTAAAGGTGCGGCCACCCTTGGTTACTTTCGTAACACGGTTGATGGCGACCAAGCGATCCTTCAATTCTACATCACTATTTACTTTTACTCTGTTCATTGCCATAATCGTTTAGAAATTAAGTCCTCCCTTGCGGGCGGCGTCTGCCAGTTCCTGTACACGGCCATGATAGAGGTAGCCGTTGCGGTCGAACACCACGGCCTCTATGCCTGCGGCCTTGGCCTTCTCGGCTATCAGCTCACCCACCTTCTGGGCCTGCTCCTTCTTCGGCATTTTCTCCAGTCCGAGTGATGACGCCGAGGCGAGCGTGGTGCCGGTGATGTCGTTGATGACCTGGGCGTAGATTTGCTTGTTGCTGCGGAAAACGCTCAGACGCGGGCGCTCGGCTGTGCCGTTGACGCTCTTGCGGATTCTGAACTTTATCTTAAGTCTTCTTTGTTCTTTCTTTGTCGTCATGATAGTAAATGTTTTAGATTACTTTGCAGCGGCGGTCTTGCCCGACTTTCTGCGGATGACTTCGCCCTTGAACAAGATACCCTTGCCCTTGTAAGGCTCTGGCATACGGAAAGAACGAATCTTTGCGCAGATTAGACCCAACAAGGCCTTGTCGCAAGTCTCGAGCGTGATGATAGGATTCTGGTTTCTCTCACTCTTTGTCTCAACCTTGACCTCTGGGGGAAGCTGAAGGAAGATTGGGTGGGTGTAGCCCAGCGAAAACTCCACGATGTTACCCTGGTTCGACACGCGGTAGCCCACGCCGACCAGCTCAAGTGTCTTCTTGTAGCCCTCGCTGACACCTACCACCATGTTGTTGACCAACGCGCGGTAGAGGCCGTGGAACGACTGCTTCTGCTTGACATCAACAGGACTGTTCTCGTCGACAGCGAATGTGATCTCGCCATTGTCGATTGTTACTTTTATGGATGGGTCTACATACTGCGACAGCTCACCCTTAGGACCCTTGACAGAGACAACGTTGGTGTCCGTGTCGAAGTTGACGGTAACGCCAGCCGGAATTGTTATTGGCAATTTTCCTATTCTTGACATTTCTTACCCTCCTAATTAATAAACGTAGCAAAGGACCTCACCGCCAATCTTGAGTTCGGCGGCTTCCTTGTCTGTCATTACACCCTTGGAAGTGGAAAGGATTACGATTCCAAGTCCGTTGATAACTCTCGGCATCTCCTTGTAGCCGGCATACTTGCGCAGGCCGGGTGTGGAAACGCGCTTCAAACACTTGATGGCGTTCTGCTTGGTCTCTGGATTGTACTTCAGAGCGACCTTGATAGAACCCTGTGGGCCATCGTCGATGAACTTGTAGTTCAAGATGTAGCCCTTCTCGAAGAGGATCTTTGTGATTTCCTTCTTCAAGTTAGACGCAGGAACCTCAACCACACGGTGATGGGCCATGATGGCGTTTCTGAGTCTTGTCAGATAATCTGCTATTGGATCTGTCATAAAAATGTTTAATTAATCGGGACTGCCCCGACAATATTAAATAATAGAAAATGTTTCTTCTTCGACTTGAAGTGTCAGGGGAGAGCGTGGCTCCAGGGCCTTGGTGCCTTGGCAAATGCTTTGGTGTCGAAGCCCGGAAGCCTGTCAGTCCATCCACTTGCTTGTCTTTACCAACTGGCCTTCTTCACTCCAGGAATGAGCCCCTTAGAAGCCATCTCCCTGAACTGGATGCGTGAAAGGCCGAACTGGCGCATGTATCCACGAGGGCGCCCCGTGATCTTGCAGCGATTGTGCAGACGGATGGGGTTGGCGTTCTTGGGGATAGCCTGAAGCTTTCTTGCCGCCTCGTAGGCGTCGGCCGGATCGGTTGCGGTGGCGATGATCTTCTTCAAGGCAGCCCTCTTCTCGGCATAACGAGCCACAAGCTTGGCGCGCTTCACCTCGCGAGCCTTCATTGATTCTTTTGCCATATCTGTTTAATCTTTTTTAGAGTTCTTGAAAGGAAGGCCGAAAGCCTTGAGCAGGGCGTAGCCCTCCTCGTCCGTCTTGGCCGATGTAACGAAAGTGATGTTCATTCCCTGTATGCGGTCCACCTCGTCGATGTTGATTTCCGGGAAGATGATCTGCTCGGAAATGCCAAGAGTGTAGTTGCCGCGGCCGTCAAACTTCGACTCGATGCCTTTGAAGTCGCGGATGCGGGGCAAGGCCACACGCACCAGACGCTCCAGGAACTCGTACATGCGCTCGCGGCGCAGCGTAACCATCACGCCGATGGGCATCTTCTTGCGGAGCTTGAAGTTGGCGATGTCCTTCTTCGAGTAGGTGGCCACTGCCTTCTGGCCGGTTATGGCCGTGAGCTCGTTGATGGCCACGTCGATGATCTTCTTGTCCTGTGTGGCGTCGCCCAGGCCCTGGTTGAGCACTATCTTCTTGAGCACCGGCACCTGCATTGGCGAGGAGTAATTGAACTGCTTTTTCAGTGCGGGAGCAATCTCCTCGTTGTACTTAGTCTTCAATTCTGCTGTGTTCATATTACTTTATCTCCTCCCCTGACTTTTTGGCGATACGCTTCACGGTCTTGCCCTCGCGCTCTATGCGGATGCGGGTGGGCTTGCCGCTCTTCGGATCGATGAGACTTATGTTCGAAATGTGTATTGGAGCCTCCTGCTTGATGATGCCTCCCTGGGGGTTCTTGGCCGAAGGCTTTGTGCTCTTCGACACCATGTTGACGCCTTCCACGATGGCGCGGTTGTTGGCGGGTATCACTTTGAGCACCTTGCCCGTCTTGCCCTTGTCGCGACCGGCAAGAACAATGACGTTGTCGTTTTTCTTGATATGTAATTTAACCATTACTGTGCAAATTAAACTGTTAAAGAACCTCTGGAGCCAAAGACACCACCTTCATGTTGACAGCGCGAAGCTCGCGTGCCACGGGGCCGAAGATGCGGCTTCCGCGCAGCTCGCCGGCGTTGTTGAGCAGCACGCAGGCGTTGTCGTCGAAACGGATGTAGGAGCCGTCGGCACGGCGGATTTCCTTCTTTGTGCGTACTATCAAAGCCTTTGATACGGCTCCCTTTTTCAATTCACTCGATGGGATGACATTCTGGACTGCCACCACAATGACATCGCCAACGCTGGCGTAACGGCGGCCTGTACCGCCCAGCACCCTGATGCACTTGGCCTCGCGGGCGCCACTGTTGTCAGCTACTGTAAGTCTGGATTCTGCCTGTATCATAATTACTTAGCTTTTTCAAGAATTTGAACTAATCTCCACCTCTTTGTCTTCGACAGCGGGCGGCATTCCATGATGAGGACAGTGTCGCCGACATTGGCCTCGTTCTTCTCGTCGTGTACATGGTATTTCTTCGTCTTCTGGACGAACTTGCCATATATAGGGTGCATCTCCTTAAACTTGGCCGCAATAACAATGGTTTTATCCATCTTGTTGCTGATAACGACACCCTGTCTTACTTTCCTTAAATTTCTCTTTTCCATCTGTGGACCATTGTTATTTGTTAAGCTCCCTCTCACGAAGGATAGTCTTCATACGTGCGATGTCGCGACGCGTTGCCTGAATCTGAGATGGATTCTCCAAGGGAGAAACAGCGTGGTTGAGCTTCAGCTTCTGATAGGCGTCAACGGCATTCTCCAACTTCTCGCGCAGCTCACTGTCGGTGAGCTCTCTTATTTCCTTACTCTTCATGGTTTAAGCGTTTTTATCGTAATCGCGTCTAACAACAAATTTAGTCTTCACGGGCAGTTTCTGCGCTGCGAGGCGAAGGGCCTCCTTGGCGATGTCGAAACTCACGCCCTCAACTTCGAACAGTATGCGGCCTGGGGTGACCGGAGCCACCCAGCCTGCTGGGTCTCCCTTACCTTTACCCATTCGCACGTCGGCTGGCTTGCGGGTGATGGGCTTGTCGGGGAAAATCCTGATCCACACTTGTCCTTGGCGGTTCATGTAGCGGTTCACCGCCACACGTGCGGCCTCTATCTGGCGGCTGTCGAGCCACTTGGCTTCCAGCGTCTTGATGCCAAACGAACCAAAGGCAAGTTCTGTGCCGCGGTGGGCGTTGCCTTTTCTGCCGCGCCCGTCCTGTGGCCTTCTATATTTTACTCTTTTTGGCTGTAACATGATAGATTCTACTCTTTTTAACGGTTATTGTTTCTGCGGCGTCCGCCACGGTCGCGACGACGGTCGTCGCGGCGGTTGTTCTTGTCCTGCTGGAAGTTGGGCGCCAGGTCCACCTTGTTGTAGATTTCTCCACGGCAGATCCACACCTTGATGCCTATCTGGCCGACCTTTGTCAGAGCCTCGGCCTGGCAGTAGTCGATGTCGGCGCGGAAGGTGTGCAGCGGGGTGCGGCCCTCCTTGAACATCTCCTTGCGCTTCATCTCGGCTCCGTTCAGACGGCCAGAGATCTGCACCTTCACGCCCTCGGCTCCTGCGCGCATGGTGTTGGCGATGGCCATCTTTATGGCGCGGCGGTAGGCGATCTTGCCCTCGATCTGGCGAGCCAGGTTCTGGGCCACGATGGTGGCGTCGAGGTCAGGACGCTTCACCTCGAAGATGTTGATCTGGATGTCCTTCTTGAAGATGTTTTTCAACTCTCCCTTCAGCTTGTCCACATCCTGGCCGCCCTTGCCAATGACGATGCCCGGCTTCGCCGTGCAAATAGTAATGGTGACGAGCTTAAGTGTGCGCTCAATGACGATGCGTGAGACACTGGCCTTGGCCAAGCGCTCGTTGAGGTACTTGCGAATCTTCATGTCCTCGACAAGATTGTCGCCAAAGTCCTTTCCACCGAACCAATTTGAGTCCCAACCGCGGATGATGCCCAAGCGGTTGCTAATCGGATTAACTTTCTGTCCCATTCTAATTATTGTTTATCGTCATTAGTTTTGTCAGCGGCCCTGGAGTCAACATAGATAGTGACGTGGTTGGAACGCTTGCGGATTCTGTAGCCGCGTCCCTGTGGTGCGGGGCGCATACGCTTCATTGTTACGCCTTCATCGACGAAGACCTTGCTTACGTAGAGTTCGCCTTCCTCGGCCTTGCGGTCGTTCTTGGCCTCCCAGTTGGCGATGGCGGAGCGCAGAAGCTTCTCAACGTTCTGTGCGGCAGCCTTGTTCGAGAACTTCAGTATGCCAAGTGCCAGGTTCACCTCCTTGCCGCGGATCATGTCGACGACATAACGCATCTTGCGCGGTGAGGAAGGAACATTCCTTAGGCGGGCGAAGTATTGGGTTCTGAGGGCTTCTTTTCTCTCCTCAGCCTTTATGTGTTTTCTTGCTCCCATTTTGGTTAATGATCAAATTAAATGGTTTGCCTGCTTACTTCTTGTTGTTGCCGGAGTGGCCACCGAAGCGACGTGTGGGGCTGAACTCGCCAAGGCGGTGGCCCACCATGTTCTCGGTGATGTAAACAGGGATGAATTTGTTTCCGTTATGAACTGCAACAGTGTGCCCCACGAAGTCGGGGGAAATCATTGATGCCCTGGCCCATGTCTTCACCACGTTCTTCTTCCCGCTCTCATTCATGGCGAGAATTTTCTTCTCGAGTGAGACGTTGATGTACGGACCTTTCTTAAGTGAACGACTCATAATCTTACTGTGTGTTTACTGGTTACTTCTTTTTAGCCCTCTCGATTATGTACTTGCTTGAGAGTTTCTTCGGAGAGCGTGTCTTAAGGCCCTTGGCGTACAAGCCCTTGCGCGAGCGTGGGTGGCCACCAGACTGACGGCCTTCGCCACCACCCATCGGGTGGTCGTGCGGGTTCATCACGACGCCACGGTTGTGCGGACGGCGGCCGAGCCAACGGGAGCGGCCTGCCTTGCCCGACTGCTCGAGCGCGTGGTCAGAGTTGCCGACGCTGCCCACGGTGGCCTTGCAAGCAGAAAGGATCTGGCGGGTCTCACCTGAGGGGAGCTTGATTACGCAATAGTTGCCTTCACGAGAAGTAAGTTGAGCAAAATTACCAGCCGAACGGACAAGGATGGCACCCTGGCCGGGACGCAACTCGATGTTGTGTATCACCGTACCCACGGGGATGTTGGCCAGCGGAAGCGCGTTGCCGATTTCCGGCGCGGCCTCAGCCCCCGACATCACCTTAGTGCCCACCTGCAATCCATTGGGAGCAATAATGTAACGCTTTTCGCCGTCAGCATAATAGAGCAGGGCGATCCTGGCCGAGCGGTTGGGATCATACTCTATTGACTTCACTACGGCGGGAACACCATCTTTCTCTCGCTTGAAGTCGATAATACGATACTTCCTCTTGTGGCCGCCGCCCTTGTAGCGGACAGTCATCTTCCCGGTGTTGTTTCGACCACCGGTTGAGCGCTTACCGTAAACGAGAGACTTCTCTGGCACGGATGCAGTAATCTCCTCGAACGTGCCAATAACTTTGTGTCTTTGACCCGGGGTAACCGGGTTGAATTTACGTACTGCCATTGTTTATTTTAGATATTGCTGAAAAAATCGATAGAATCACCATTCTTCAGTGTCACATACGCCTTCTTGTAGGCGTTCTTCTGGCCTCTCACAAGGCCTTTGCGGGTGTAGCGGCTCTGGCGCTTGCCAGCGTAGCGCATCGTGTTGACACTGAGGACTGTAACGTTGTAAAGACTCTCAATCTCCTTCTTTATGGCCAGCTTGGTGGCCTCGGGCTTGACGATGAAGCCGTAGCGGGGCTCGGCAACCTTTGTGCGAGTCTCGCCCTTGTGCTTGATGGTCCTGTCCTTAGAAGACTTCTCTGTGATCTGGTTCATCTTCTCAGTGACCAGAGGTTTGATAACGAATGCCATTGTCTTTGTCTCCTTTTTTATTTAGCTAAGATTGAGTCTATTTTCTCGAAGGCTGTCTCCGCGATGACAAGCACGTCGGCGTCGAGCACCTTGTACGTGTTGATCATGCTTGCGGGCATGACGCTGACCTTCTGAAGATTTCGAGCCGACAAATATACGTTTTTATTGGCTTCTGGCAAAACCAGAAGGATTTTCTTGCCGTCTACTTTAAGATTTTTAGCGATGTTTATGAAATCTTTTGTTTTCGGAGCCTCGAGAGTGAAGTCCTCAACAACCACGATTCCGTTCTCCTGGGCCTTGTAAGACAGGGCTGAGCGGCGGGCGAGAGCCTTCACCTTCTTGTTGAGCTTGATGCTGTAGTCGCGGGGCTTGGGGCCGAACACGCGGCCACCGCCTACGAGCACTGGCGAGTTGATGTCGCCGCGGCGTGCGCCGCCGCCACCCTTCTGACGGCCCAACTTGCGAGTGGAACCATTGTGCTCGCTTCTCTCCTTCGACTTGGCTGTGCCCTGGCGCTGAGCGGCGAGGTAGCGCTTCACGTCGAGGTAGATTACGTGGTCGTTGGGCTCAATGCCGAAAACGCTGTCGTTGAGCGTAACCTTGCGGCCGGTCTCCTGACCTTTTATGTCTAATACGTTGATGTCCATCACTTGTTAATTATTACGGTTGAACCATTGCAACCAGCCACACTGCCCTTCACGAGAAGGAGATTGTGCTCTGGTATTACCTTTAACACCTGAAGGTTCTGTGTAGTAACACGGTCGCCTCCCATCTGTCCGGCCATGCGCATTCCCTTGAACACTTTTGCGGGATAAGAGCAGGCGCCGATAGAACCCGGCTTGCGGGCGCGGTCGTCCTGGCCGTGGGTTGACTGGCCTACGCCACCGAAACCGTGGCGCTTCACTACACCTTGGAATCCTTTACCCTTTGATGTGCCGACCACATCGACGTACTTGGCGTCGTTGAACAGCTCAACGGTAATAGTGTCACCGAGGTTGTACTCCTCGTCAAACTTGAACTCGGCCAAGTGCTTCTTTGGTGTTGTGCCCGCCTTCTTGAAATGTCCCTGCATAGGCTTGGAGGTTCTCTTCTCCTTTGCCTCGCCGAAACCTAACTGAACAGCCTCGTAACCATCTTTCTCTACGGTCTT
>CAZRSL010000075.1:0-13597 GCA_964602785.1 uncultured Prevotella sp. | reverse complement strand
GGGCTGAGGAAACGCCCTATCAGCGGGTCGTAGAGGCGGCCGTTCATGTTTATCAGTTTGAAGTCTGCGAGCATCTCGTGGCCGGTGTAGCCTCGACGGAGGCCGATGGCGTTCTTCTCCACGGTCTGCTTGCCCCACGCGTCGTAGCTTGCGCTGAAAACCTCAGTGCCGTCCTCGGCGTAAGTGCGAATTATACTACTCTGGTGGTCTGTAAGCATATAGTAGTATTTGTCCACCACGCCCTCCTGCCTTATCATCAGCACGTTGCCGCTGAGGTAATAGTAATGACGGGTGGTGTCAGCCGAAGCCATCCGCTCGTAGCCATCGCCGTACAGCACCTCCGTCGTCGGGCCGAGCGTCTTTTTCTGTGTAGACTTCCAGCGGTCGCCGTCTGGGCCGTAGACAATGTCCATTGAGTGGATTCCGTATGAGATGTGTGTGGGCTTGCTGTGGCCGTTATACGCTATCTCCTGGATAATGAACGTTGGTATTGTGGCGTTCATGTTCTCGACCGTTTCCACGGCGTGTGGATGGTCAGAGTTGTATTTGTATGCGCCAAGGTAGGTTCTGGATGTGATGTTCCCGTTGGCCGAATATTCCACTTCTTCCGTCAACCCCCATTTTGCTGAGACGAGGCGGTCGGAAGAGTCATACGTGAACTTTTCCTTCAACAGTCCGATATACCGCTCCGTCAGGTCAAGGGTGGACGGAGAGAAGGTGTATGTCTGCGTGAGAAGACTTTGTGCGCCAAGGCTTAGATTCTTTGACTTCAACAAGCCGTTGTCGTCGTTGCATGTAGTGAGCGTGAAATTGCCGAGAGCCGTCTCCTCTGTCATGCTGCCGTCGCTTGTGTCCAACTGCCAAGTTACCCGCCCGTTCACGGAAGCGCTTGTCAGGTTGCCATAGCAGTCGTGGCTGTACCGCTCTACGACATTGCCAGGAAGCGTGGCCGAGGTGAGCGTCCCCTTGTCGTAGGTGTAGTTGTAGCTCAACTCGTCGAGGCCGTCTATCAGCTGCCGTTTCTCTATGATGTTCCCGAATTTGTCGTAGCCGAGGGTGAGACTGTTGCCGCCAAGTTGTTTCCTTGTAAGCCGCCCAGTGGCAGCCCCAGTGGTTCCGTATGTGTACACTGTCTCATCGCCGCCACAAACCTCACTGACTATCCGTCCTGCCGCGTCGTATGTTGTGACAGTCTCCACTCCCCGCGCGTCGGTCTGCCGTGTGGTTCTGCCGAGAGCGTCGTACTCATAGCCCACTGTCCCCGCGTCTGGGTCTGACAGAGAGATTCTGTTTCCACGGTCGTCGTATGCGATGGAGACTGTTGCACCACAGGTGGTTATCTCCGACGGCTTTCCGCAGGAGGAGTATTTATAGCTGACTGTGGCCGCCGGGTCTGTAGCCGAAGCCACATTGCCCCAACGGTCGTAGGTCTTGCTGCTTGTCCGCCCTCCGTCGGTGATGGAGACCTTGTTTGCGCTATACTCATACTTGACATCCTTGCCCCTGTCGCTTGTTTCGGTCAGGGCTCTTCCCCTCGCGTCGTAGGTGAAAGCCACCGTTTCGGTGAAGTTGCCCGTGGTCGAGACTCGTCCGACGAGACGGCCTTGGCCGTCATACTCAAACTGTTGCATTAGCGCGATGTCGCCGAAGCCAACCGACTCGACGGATGTCTTGCGACCAAGGCAGTCGTACCATGTTACTGTCCACGGCTCACCAGTGCCCTCCTCCAGCACGTAGTACTTCTTTGCCAGAGTGTTGCCCCATCCCCTCGTCGTGCGCGTGGAACTGCCGTCGGGGTTTAGCGTGCCCGTTTGGTTGCCAAATGCGTCGTAGGTGTAGGTGGTGGTGAGCGGCGACGACGGGTCTGTGGTGTCGGTCTCTGTCAGAGTGTTGCCCCAGTCGTCGTAGGTGCGCTCCACAACTTGTGTGTATGGAGCCGAGGAATGGACTTTCACTGGATTTTCCCACGAGTTCTCGTTGTGGTCGTAATATGTTGAGACTGTTTCCAGCCCCTCCGCCGAGACCATCTTGCTCTTAATTGAGCCGACAGTTTCATAAGTGTATGTAGTTACAACCTCATGCCCTGAGCCAGGACTGGCTGTCTCAGCCTCCACTTGGCCAAGTTGGTTGTAGGTGTAGTTGATGGTGCTCGAGAACTCGCTTGCGTCATCATGGTGCTTTTGCCTGCTTGTAACCGACTTTGGCTGCCACTGGCCGCCAGCAAGCTCATAGCCACTGTAGCTTGTGCATTTATACATGTCAGTCGATCCGTATTCTGTCCTGATTTCCGTGGGCTTGCCAGTGCTTGTGTCGTAGGCGTAGGTTGTTGTTGTCTTGTTGCCATCGAAATCGGTCGCGCCCTCCGACTTGGGGAACACCGCGTGGTTGCCGTCCTGGGTGATGTTGACAGTGTATGTCGTTGTGGTGGCGGAAGTGCTGTTGTCGCCCAGGGTTGTCTTGGCGCTGACCTTGGTGGGGACAAAAGTTTCTGCGTCCCAAGAGTCGACGGAGGTTTCCGTTCTCGTCCCCGTAGCGCTATCGGTTGTTGTGGTTTTATCGAAGCCGAGCATTCCTTTTCCCTGCTGGTGAACCCTCAACCCTTTGTAGCAGTAGCCAATAGTCGTTTGGTCGGCAAGGCCGATGTTGCTCTCCATGGAGGAAACAACCGGCAACGGGACTGTCGGGCTTACTACGGGATAATTGCACGAAGTGCCTGATGTGTACACATTGTTGTCCACCAGAGTGGAGTAATGTATCTTGCGCTGGTTGCCGAAGCCGTCGGTGGCTGCGACGACTTTTTCTTGCGCCACGTCATACGCGGCATCGCAGTGCCAGTATAGTTCGGCGCTTGTCTCGGAGCTGCTGACAGAGCTGAGGTCGCCGCCATAATTGACGAGGCCAGGGCTGCCGTCGCCAAGAATGTCGCCCACGGCGAACAGCCCGGAGTGTACAGTAGCCTTTGTCTTGTACATGCCCTCCTTCACCAGTCTGAGAGAACTGCCGTCGGAGATGAGCCACAGGGCGGTATGGCAGCCATCCTTCACTGCCTTTGTGCTGGCGGCGACAATATCAGTTATGCCGTCGCGGTTGATGTCTATGGGTATGAACTTGAACTGCTTGCCTCTATCCTGCTTGTTGGTGTAGGCCTTCACGGAGGTGAACGCCCCATTACCAGTGTTTAGGAGGAAACATAGGTCGTTGCTCTTGTCGCCGCAATAGAGAAAGTCGGGGAGACCGTCGCCGTTGAAGTCGCCTTGGGCGAGCTGGCCGCCTGTAAAAGTTGGGGTTGTATGGCTGACGTTGTCCCAATACACGAAGAACAGACCGCCCTTATTGGGGCACTGGTTCCAGAAAACTTCGTAGCCTCCATTGTACGGGACAAGCAGGTCAACCATGCCGTCGCCGTTGAAGTCAGCGAGGTACATACCTTTCGGCTCGGACGGGAGTCTTAACATCGTGGCCGTGTCACCACGTGCCTCATTATAGACATGCAAAGCGTACGTGCCATAAAGCTCACCTTTCTCCAAGAATACAATTTCCGACTTGCCGTCATGGTCAAGGTCGGCTGTGGCAATGTCCACAATATCGCTCCCAAGCAGTTTGACATTGGCTGTGGCAAGGCCATTTATTTTGGTGTTTCCAACGTTTCCAAACACCACGAGCGACAGCATATTCTTGTTGTCACCACTAATATTGGGGACAAGGATGTCGGCTTTTCCGTCGCCGTTGAAGTCGATGGGAGAGCTGAGGTACGAGTACGACTTGAGGCCGCCGTCGCCATAGTCGATGTCGGCCTTCCAAGGATAACTTGCATATAGTGGCATGGAGTAGCCGTTACCGCTTTGAGATACCGTGTGGACATAGATGGTCTTGGTCAACGAGCTGCCGTATTTCTCGTTCTCAATGCTGACAAGCTCGTCCTTGCCGTCGCCGTTGAAGTCGATGAGCTGGAGTTGACGGTCGGTGGCGATTGACGAATAGGGCAGTTCCGTGGAACTGATTGACACCGAGCCGCTCTTTTGCCACTCCAAGCTGTTGTGGTTGAGCGTGTTTGCATTGCCGTCAAGCTCATTAATCCTGACAAGGCGGCTGCGCTTTGGCGAGTTTTGGGCGCATTCCGTGTCATATTCGAGGGTGTATTGCCTGAGCGTCCTGTCAGACTGCACCACAATGGAACTTAGCATCTTGTCAAGGCTGCACTTGCAGCCGTCGATGAAATAACTGCGACCGTTTGGGTTGTCAACATAGCTGAGCGAAACCTTAATCGGAACATTTGCCACGGCGGCGTTCTTGCGGTATTCCACAACGCTTGGGTACAGCGTGTTTCCGTGTCTTTCATAGCTGTATTCCACCTTGTTGCCGCAAGCGTCCTCCTCCTCGGATATGTACCATGAGTTGACCCCTGTTGTGCCGTCCTGCTTGTAGTAGGTTTGGCGACTGGCTTCGGTTGCGCCGAGGCTCATGGTGATGCCGTCGGAAGTCTTAATGGTGAAAGTTGCCCCTCCACCTTCCTTGTGCAACGTAACAGACGAAAACGGGTCGCCATCGGCATGGTAGACAGCCCCGTCCTCCCATTCGACACCGGAATGGAGGATGAGCCTGCGCCCGTCAAGGCTTATCGCGCCAGTTGTGGTGTAAGCTCCGCTTGACTTGCCGTCGTGGTATATGTCCCTTGGCACACGCGTTATCACGTGGAAGCCAGTGAGGCTCACGCCCCACCCGGCAAGGCCCAAGCCACCATGGCTGTCGTAGGAAAGACCTATCTCAGGTGTCATTCCGCCGAAGCCCTTGGGCAGTTGGAAAGTGTAAGTGTATACCGCCGAGCCTGATGGCGAGACTGACAAAGCACCACTCGTGCCCCCGACAACTCTTCCTGCGTCAGCCGTCTGCACATCAGGCGTTCTGGTATAGCCGTAGTCTGTTGAGGATTGGGAAAGGGTTACCAATGGCGACAACAATGCCACCAACAAACATGTAAACCTGACGAGGCTTCTGGCGATTGTTTTTTTCATGGTTTCCTATTCCTTTATGAACTTCCAGCTTTTCCGCTCGCCGTTGAGCGCGACTGAGAAGACGAGGCACTCGCTTGGGGATGACGGGACGGGTATTTCGGTTAAAGTAGAGTTGACAGGCACAGCCGAGATTACCTTGCCGTCAACTGAGGCGAGCGTCAACTGGCAGTCGTCTGATTCGGAAATTCTTGACAATGAGAACAGAAGTTTGTCGCCGCTATATCTGGCAGACATAATCCTTCCGCCGATAGGCTCACCTATGCTTATGGTGTCCCAACCTTCGTCGTGAGGGATCTCAACGACCTCAGTGGCACTTTTTATCCTGTTGCCAGAAGCGTCGTAGGTGAAGACAACCTTGTTGATGTCGACCATGTTGCCGGATGTCTGCGCAGAAACGGCAAGTGGCATCAAGAATATGAGGCAGATTATCATTCGTAGCGTCTTCATAGCGTATATTTTATGCAAATATAGGATTATAACCTTATATTATGCCCGTTTCTGTGTATGTTTTTTAAATCTTTAACTATGCAATAGTCATTTTTATAATTATTGGCATTATTCTAAAAACGGTTTAGCACCAAGCCAGAAATATAATCTTGCCAGCATTAATAACTCTTGGTATCAATCACTATAACTATAAATCAAAGATGAAAAAGATGCAAAGTAAGAGGTAGATTGATGGGGAGGCGGCCTTTCGGGGTCGCCTCCCTTGTTGATTTAGCTTCAAAGAGAAGCCCAATGGCAGTCTGCGACACGTGTTTGAACACTTTTCGACACGTGTCGCAAACATTTTTGGCACGTATCAAAAACATTTTTCACACGTGTCGAAAACTGAAAAAGAGCCTCCGCTGTCTCATGAAACTGGCACGATGAAAACACATTATAGTGGGTTTGCGCCTCGAAAACAACAAAAAATAAACTTTTCTTACATCATTACAGGGATTTTTTACTACCTTTGACGAGGATTTCTACACCAATAGACATGAAAAGACTCCTATCGCTCATAGTGGCATTGCTCCCGGCCGCAGCCGCGCTGATGGCCGAACCCATAACCCAACGGCAAGCATTGATGCAGGCACGCACATTCTTCGCCTCCCGCGGCATCAGCATCTCACAGAAAGCCAAGGCCTTGCGGGCACCAGGCATGGCAGCGCAAGCCGACACGACATATTCGCCTTACTACGTGATTAACGCTGACAAGGGCGGATATGTGGTAATATCTGGCGACGACAGCACAGAGCCAGTTTTAGGCTACAGTCTGACCGGCTCACTGGACGCCGACAACATGCCCGACAACCTCCGTTGGTGGCTTGGGGAGTACTCCCGCCAGATAGAATACATACAGAAGAACGGCCTCAGCCCTGCCAAAGCCGCACAGAACACCACCGACCGCGACCGGATAGAGCCGATGCTCACAACAAGATGGAACCAGGGTGAACCATACTACAACAACTGCCCGACGACCGACAACCAGCGCACCTACACCGGATGCGTGGCCACTGCAATGGCGCAGGTGCTCTACAGCCAATATCAGCAGCACCCCGAGAGCATGGCCACGACCATACAGCAAGCCATACCCTCCTACACCACCCGCTCGCTGAGCCTCAGCGTGCCGGCGGTGAGCGCGGGAAGCACCATCGACTGGGCCAACATGCTCAACGACTACAGTGGCTCGTCCACGACAACACAACAAAACGCCGTGGCCAACCTGATGCTCTACTGCGGCACGGCGGTGGAGATGGACTACACCACCACCGGCTCGGGAGCCTACTCAGCCAGCGTGCCGGCGGCACTGACCAAATATTTCGGAATGGACGCGTCGGCACAGGCCATCAGCCGCAGCAGCGCCTACACCAACAAGGAGTGGAACGACCTGATTTACAACGAACTGCAACAGCGTCGAGCGGTCTACTACAGCGGAGCGTCGAGTGCCAACAGCGGCCACGCCTTCGTGATCGACGGCTATGAGGGCAACAACTACTTCCACGTGAACTGGGGATGGGGCGGAGTTGACAACGGCGCCTATCTGCTCTCGCTGCTCGCTCCACCGTCAGGAGGCACGGGAGCGGGCATCATCAGCGATGGCTACAACTACTCGCAGCAGGTGGTGATCGGCGTGGAACCCGACCATGGCGGCGAGGCCGCACTCTCGCTCTACGTCTACAATTTCACCGTGAGCGCCGACACCGTGAACCTGTTGGTCTACAACCTCGGCGACGACGCTGTAACCTTTGACTGTGGGCTGGGTATAATAGCCGACGACGGCACCATCATCCCCATGGACTCCGACCTTAACATAACCTGCCGCTCCTACTACGGCCAAGGCTTCTACTATCTGTTGTCATCCCTGCCCAACGGCACCTACCGCATAGCACCCATCGGCAAATACACCTCCGGCGGCAACTGGCAGAACCTGCTGCCTGGCCACACCCTTACCATCAGGGTGAGGAACGGGCTCATCACGGTGATAACGTCCGCCGCATCGCTCCGCATGGACGGCGCAATGGCCCTGAGCTACCGCCCCGTAACCAACATGCCATGCCGGCTGACGGCCAACATAGCCAACGATGGCGACGACGACTTCAATGGGCCACTCTACATCTTCGCCAGCAAGACCTCGACGAAAGGCACCGCCGTGGAGACACCCGCCTTTGGCGCGATAGCGGGAGGCGAGAGCGCACTGAACGCCACGTGGACACCCACCGCCACCGGCACCTACACCCTCTGGCTCTGCACGGGCAGCGACGGCTCGGGAGTGCTCGGCTCTCTGGGCGACGTTGAGGTTGTGGAGGGCCGCACGGTGAAGAACGACGTGAACATCACCTTGTCGAACCTGACAGTGGAGAACGCCGACGAGAGCACGCAGACCATCGACAGCGACCTCAGGCTGACCACCCACGTCTCGGGCAGCAGCATAGCCGGAACATACATAGCCACATTCGGCGACTCGATAAGCGGCCTGGGCCAGACCACCGACCTGCTCCGTATAAACGACGACGGCACCACCGAACGCATCTACGGAGCCTACAACTGGGGCTACTATGGACAGTTGCCAGCCACGTCAAAGGGCACTTCCTATCGTCTGCTATTCTCGTTCAGCAACCTCAGCGACGGCAAATATGCCCTCCTCATAAGCTTCGGCAACATGAGCAACTACATGATAGCCAACCCACGATACTACAACGACACCTACGCCTTCACCCTCGGCGACGAAACCGCTACTGGCATCAAGACTTTAGACGTCAGAAAGGCAGACAAGGTGGTGGCTGTCTACAACTTGCAAGGCCAATGCGTGGGCACAATGCCGACAAGCGAGGTGGGCAAACTGCCGCGCGGCATCTACATCGCAGATGGAAAGAAAATAGCAGTGAAATAAAAACAAAGTATTATGAAAACGAAACTTGCAAAGGCCGTCGCGCTGGCGATGGCACTCATGGCTCTGCCAGTGGCGAATGCCAAAGAGCCAGGCGACAATGCGTCGACCGCACAAGCCCAGCAATCCTACCCGTTCGACACGGCATTGCTGAAAGATTATTACCTTAAAGTACGTTATTACCGAAAAGCGATCATTGGCTCCAGCAAGGCATATCTGGTATTTGCGAGCGGTCCTACCTGTTCTGAAAACGAAATAGACAATATATTTGTTATAAAAGAAGGGGAACACTATCAATACCATGCTGGCTCTTATGAGCAATATCCTTTCATTAGAGAGCTTAGATATCACGATTTGGGCAAGGACAAGGAGTTTCTGGGCGTGGAAATCTTGAAACCCGTATTTAACAAGTATACCCACCACCTTAGAGGTAGCATATCATACGAGCTCCGCATCGATGACGAGGCTGGCCAATTCTTGCTGGACTACCAAGCTGGGGCGACAAAATGGAAACCAAAACCAGGAGGTTTCGCAGAACTGAAATTCACCGAAACCAAGAGCCCGAGCATGTATCCCGTCAGGACATACAAATAATTTTAATTTCCGCAATCACCCCATCGTAGGGGCATGATTTATCATGCCCGGTATGCGCAGATGGTGCCGATGACGGGCATGATAAATCATGCCCCTACGTATATTCGGTTGGGGTCAATACACCTTCAACCTGTCGCCCACCCTGATTTGGTAGTCGCTCTGCAGGCCATTCTTCTTGTAGAGGCTCTTCAGCCTCATACCGTAGTGCTGGGCTATAGTGTACATGCTCTCGCCAGCTGCCACAGTGTGGGGTTGCCGCTTGAACTGCTTGTCGGCGCGGCTGCGCTTCTTCTTCAGCCATATCACCTCGCCCTCAGAAAGTTTGTCGTGCTTGTCGCGCTCGTTGTATTTGGCCAACTTGCGCCAGCTGATGCCTATCTCCTTGCCAATGCTCTTGAAGGTGTCGCCTTGGCGGGCGATGATGTAGTAGTTTTGGTTGGCCTTCTTTATGGAGTGGAGCGTGGTGCCAGGCTGTTCTTTGCGGTCGATGCCACTGTGCTTCACGATGAAGTGGTCGTAGGATGTGGCGCGGTCGTACTGGCTCAAGTTGTAGGTCTCTATTATTCCGATGAGCAACTGGGCATAGCGAGGATTTGTGGCATAGCCCGCCCGCTTCAGTCCGTTGGCCCATCCGCGATAGTCGGTTATGGGCAGACTGAAGAGACTGCGGTATCGCTGCCCCGTGGCAAGAAAGCGGCTGTGGTCCTCGTAGCTTTGCAGGGCGTCGTCGTAGGCACGGAAGCATTCGCCCGTGGCGTCATCGTCGTGATAGGTGGTGCGCCCAGTCCATCCGTGGCATTTAATTCCGAAGTGGTTGTTGCCGTGGCGCACCAGGTCGCTCTGCCCCGCCCCACTCTCGAGCAAGCCTTGGGCAAGGGTGATGCTTGCGGGAATGTGCCACCGCTCCATCTCGCGTATGGCCAAATCCTTAAACTGGTTGACATAGTTCTGACTCGTCTGGTTCCACTTGGGAGTCTGCCCCCATGCCACCGACATGGGGGAAAGAAGCAGTAATAACAGTGGAAGCCATCTTTTCATCGCCGCTAATGTTGCAAACATTTGCAAAGTTACTCAATAATGGCGGATTGGCAATAGGAAATTGAATATTAAAAGTTAAAAGTTGGGAAGTTGAAAGTTGAAAGTTGAAAGTTGAAAGTTAAAAGTTGGGAAGCTGGACGTTTAAACTTAAAACTACAAACTTAAAACTATAAACTTAAAAACTATAAACTTAAAAACTATAAACTTAAAACTTTCATCACGTAAATGTCTGGCCATATATCGAAGTCGATTCCGATGGTGTAGTCGGGGTGGCGGAAGCTGATGGTGTTGCGGCTGACCGACTGCCGAAAGCCCTCTTTGCGCAATTGCGCGGCATAGGCACGGTAGATGCGCTTGCTCCAAAACACAAGCTCAACAGGTTGGCTGGGCGAACCACCAATGTGGTCGATCAGACCCACACTCTCCATACTTGTCTTACGAAACAACCGATAGAGGGGCTGGCTCTGGCCATCGTAGCTCAAGTTGGCTTTCACCCTGTAGCCCCATAGCAAGCAACTCTCGCGGCCCCGCAGCACATCGTGGGCAGGAATGCGCTCGAAACCCGCCTTCTTGAACATGCGCCCGGCCGCCTTGCCTTTCAGCTTGGCCGCCTCATATTGCAGCAGTTTGTCGACAGGCAATATCATGTCTTGCGACCATGAGGCCGTGGCCACCGACATAAACAAGGCAACTATAATGAAACGCAGACTCTTCATAACCAAACGAAAACAAGGCAAAAACCATTCTGAAACAGATATTTGCAACTGACCATGCCACAACCTTCGGCCCAGACCTCCATATTGTCGGCCCCTACGCTGACCACACGCATCTGCTGATAGGTGAGATTGTGTTCGGAGAACAGTTTGAACACAGCCTCCTTGGCACACCAGTGGAGCAGTTGCAGCCTAAGAGTGGGGGCTTTCTCGTCGGGGCGGAGAAAGCGCGATGCTATCTTGCCCACACGAGGCGAGTCGTACTCCACATCCACTCCCACACGGTGCCCCTTGGCCACCATCACCGCGGCGAATCCACGGGTGTGGCTTATGCTTATCTCGTGACCCTCGATGATGGGTTTGCCGTCGGCGTTGTGGTCGACATGTGGCTCCGTGCCCAAGATGTCGCACAACATCTCACCGACAGCCGCATTCTCAATGTCGCTCTGCCGCACTGTGGCCGATGGCAGCTCCATTCGGGTCAGGCACAGAAGCACATCGGGTGCAGGATTAATCTTGATGAGTTTCCGGGGCATGTACCGTAATCTTTATCTTGCTGATGCGCCGCTCCTGAATCTCCATAATCTCGAAGGTGTAGTTCTTATAGTCGACGCGCTCATGCAAATGGAGGAAGTCGCCCTTTATCTCGAGCAGCATTCCAGCCACGGTGTCGGCGTCGCCCGCCACCTCGTCAAACTCGTCGTCCTTCACGCCGAGTATCTTGCAGAAGTCGCTCAGCAGGGTCTTCCCCTCGAAAATATAGGTGTTGTAGTTGATTTTGGAGTACGGCCTAACTTCCTCGTCGTACTCGTCGTTGATCTCGCCCACAATCTCTTCGAGTATGTCCTCCATGGTAACCAGCCCGCTGGTGCCGCCATACTCATCGGCCACAAAGGCAATGTGGACCTTGTTGGCTTGGAACTCGCGCAGCAAGTCGTCTATCTTCTTCGTCTCCGGCACGAAATAAGGAGCGCGCATCAAGCTCTGCCAGCGGAACTGCGCCGGCTTGTCGAGGTATGGCAGCAAGTCCTTGATGTAGAGCACGCCACGTATGTTGTCGTCGTTGCCTTGGAACACTGGTATGCGCGAAAAGTTGTTCTCCACTATGCAGCTGAGCACCTGGCTGTAGTTCCATTTTATGTCGATGCCGACAATGTCCTGGCGCGGCGTCATCACCTCCTTGGCCGTCTCGTCGCCAAAGCGGATGATGCCTTTCAGTATGTTCTGCTCGTCCTTTATGTCGTCCTTGTCGGTCAGCTCGAGAGCTGTCTCAAGGTCGTCGACCGAGAGCTGGCGTTTCTCCTTCTTCATTATCTTGCCCGCGGCCACCCCACTCGACATCAGCAGCGACTCTATGGGCCAGAACAGCTTGCGGCAGAACAATATTCCGCCCACAGCCTTACGGCAGAAGCCGAGCGGATTCTGGCGCGAGAACACCTTGGGCATGATTTCACCGAAGAGCAGGAGGATGAACGTGAGCAGCACCGTCATAACCAAGATTTGCATCCACGCCACATTGAACGTCATCAGGCGGCCAAAGATGTAGTTGCACACCATGATGATGGTTACGTTGACGAAGTTGTTGGTGATGAGAATGGTGGCCAGAGTGCGCTCGCTGTCCTCTCGCAGCAGGTTGATGTTGCGGTCGGTGGCGCTCTTCTCCGGGTTGAGCTTGCTCAAGTCTTGGGGCGAGAGGCTGAAGAAGCCTATCTCAGAGCCGCTGGCAAAGGCAGACACAAACAGCAGGAGCACACTTATCACTATGGCAATGACGACCTGAGGCGTTATTGGATGGAAAGTGACAAGTGCTGACGAAAGTAAAAAAGCTGGGTCCATTGCTGAGTAAAGTTAGAATGGCAACTTCGAATCGTCGGTGGTCTTTGGCGTGTTTGCCGGCTTGGGCGCTTCATCGGGCCTCTGCTGCCGGTCCTTGCGGGGGGTGAGCATCTCCATGTTTTCCACAATGATGTCGGTAACATAGCGCGTTTGGCCTTTCTTGTCGTCGTAGCTGCGGTAGCGGATGCGACCCTCCACATATAGTTTGTCGCCCTTGTGGACATACTGCTCCACCACTTTGGCCAGCCGATGGTAGAACACGAGGTTGTGCCAGTCGGTGTGGTCGGGCACGCGGGTGCCGTTCTTCAGCGTGTAGCCTTTCTCTGTGGTGGCCAGCCTGACCTGAGCCACGGCCTGGTCGGCATCGTAGTATCTCACCTCGGGCTCGGCGCCCACATTGCCTATAAGCATCGCTTTGTTCATACCGTTTCCTCCCTGTCAGTTCAGTTTTTCCACTCGCCGAGATAGTGGTAGTGGAAGTTTTTGCCCTTGGCCGACGGGAACTGGCTGCGGTGGTCCACACGAGACTGCAAGTAGTCGACTATGCGGTTGTAGCAGTCGATGGGCGACACGGCCTTGCAGCGCGCCACGAAATGGGTGTCGCGGTATTCGTGCTTACCAGTGCCGGGCACGAGCACAACGCGCTTGAAGTCAATCACGCCCTCGTACCAACCGGGTTTGTTGGTGTTCAGCTCAGCCAAGGCCAGGTTGCCGCCTTTATCCGAGCCGTTGCCGCGCAGAGCCTTTTTATCCTTGAAGTCCTTTAGAGTCTTGGCTGAAGTCTTTATCACGATAAAATAGACCCTCGGCCTGACCTTGTAGCGTTTGGGGAAATAGACGTCGCTCGAGGCATAACTGCGTATGTCATGCTCCAAGTCTGGTGTCATCTCAATTTCTGGTATGGAACAAAGAAAATCTATAGCTTCGTCGGCTGAGTGGACAAGTGTTTCGTTATTGAAATACCTAATGTATAAATTCATGGTAAATTAAAGAATAGAAGACTTCAAAAGAAGAGCGGCAAACGGGACTCG
>CAZRSL010000074.1:0-13693 GCA_964602785.1 uncultured Prevotella sp. | reverse complement strand
TCTCGGATTCTTTTCAACATCAACCCACGGAAAATATCCACTGCGCCAAAAATTAATTTCTCCCATGCTGATGGCAACAATTGCTATCAGCGTGTACTCTCAGATTCCGAAACTCACTTTTGAGGATTCTCTGAGGGTTGGTCAAAACACGGGCCTTATTAATATGTTGGCGCAAATCAACAGCGATGACGAGTTTGAGATAATCACGCAAAGGTATGTTGTTCCACGAAAGCAGGTAGACAAGTTGCGCCTCTTAGTATCAGAGCGTGAAAGACTGAAAGCGAAATATTCTATTTTCCCCTCTTGGCCATCGAAAAAACGGGTCAAAGCAAAAATGGCAATCGATAGTTTGTTCCAGGCCTCTATCGACTCCATACTAAACCCATATAATAATTCTGGAGAAAGCACAAGCTACTCACTGGATTTGGCACACCCACAGGACTATTTGGCGTTGAGCAACAGTCTCTTCTCCCAGCAGTTGTTTACAATAAGCGAGGGGAAGGTTGTGCCAAATAATGTTTGCCAAGCGTTCTTAGGTGATGATATGGATCATTCGCCGCAAAGTTATCATCTGATAGATACTGACACTTTTTCATTGGGGAATAATATCTCATACGAGATAAAGGCCTTTCAGAACAAAGACGATGATTGGGAGTCGTTTGGAGATAACGCTTTTTCAAAAATGGAAATCGCATGTCATAATGACGCCGATAGCACAAAAGATGCCGTCTTCACTTTTATAGATGACGACATGTATTTTCGTTTCAACTATTGGGCTTTTGCTCAAATGACAGATTCATCATGGGAGGGGGAAGGCAAAGAACTTTGCAAAGTGATACCCTTATCCAATGAATGCGCCGCCCTCGTCGTCGTAGGAATGCACGACTCTGTGGGTCCAGGGCTTTTCTATATATTTGTGGTTTACAATAATAGCGTGGAAATGGTATATCGTGCCGACACCGAGATCTACAAGATGGAGACCAGTGGCGACACGACGACATTCCGGATGTACACATACTGGACTGACTATGACCACGACAACCGGACATTGGTCTCCTTCTACAACATTGTGTTCGGCGACGGCAACATAACCTTCGGCCCCAAGCAGCCCACAGTGGTTCTTGACAAGAATGGGCATATAATGGGGCCTCTCTAACCTATAATTCATAGATGATAAAAGTCCACTTGCAGTGGCCGTCCCCTGTGGCGGCCATAAAACAATGTTCCATCCAGCCTCCCCCGACCCCTCCAAAGGAGGGGAGATTACTGTGGCGGCCATGAAACAATGCCCTTTTCTATTTTAAAGCGGTCGAACATTAATGATGGCCGCCACAGGGGACGGCCACTGCAAGTGAAAGCTGTTTATGATTAAGGATAAAGCCATCTGCCATATATAGCCTCGCCCCCTCACTTCTTGTCGCGCCCGAAGAGGTTGTCCTTGTCGGTAACCTGGGTGGGGGTGCCGGCCTTGCCGCCGATGCTGCATTCGCCCATGCGGACACCACTGACATGCTCGAAGATGACGGCGGCCTTGCCGTGGGCCACTCCGATATTGTTGAGGCTGATGTCCTCAAGCGGATGGGCGGCGGTGCCTTGCAGCACGATGGCGGCACCGCTCGCGCTGTCGCAGCTGAGGCCGTCGACGTGGATGCCACACACCTCAGGGTAGTGGGCGCTGCCCTCACCCTCACCGGCGTAGCGGCTCGTTACGTAGAGCAGGTCCTCCACCTGCCCCAGCCGGCAGTTGCTGACGTAGATGTCCTCAACAAATCCGCCCCGGTCGGGGTTGGTCTTCACATAGAGGCCGCGCTTGCAGTAGCCAGCGTAGTCGCAGTCCTCCACTATCACATTGCGCACTCCGCCCGACATCTCGCTGCCTATCACCACGGCGTGGAGGCCCTTGAAGTGGCAGCGGCGGATGATGATGTTCTCCGACGGACTGCCCATGCGCCATCCGTCGTTGTCGCGCCCGCTCTTTATGGCTATGTTGTCGTCGCCGTTGTCGAAGTGGACATCCTCTATGAGCAGATTGCGTGAGCACTCGGGATCGATGCCGTCGTTGTTGACAAGCTTGGCGTCGTAGCGCAGCCCTCTGCACACTATGTTCTCGCTCTTCAGCAGGTGGAGGCACCAGAACGGCGAGTTGATTATCTTCACCCCCTCCACGGTTACGCCCTTGCAGTCGTAGAGCTGGATGAGATGGGGGCGCAGATAGTGGCCTTGGCCGAACACGCGCTGGCCGATGGGAGTCTCCTCGTGGTTCATCTGCCGGCTCAGCTGCTGGTCGGCGGCTTGCTTGGCCCGCCACGTGGCGAAGGTGGTCATGGCGTTGCCGTCGATGGTGCCTTGCCCAGTTATGGCCACGTCGTGCAGCCCGTGGGCGTATATCATTGGCGAATAGTTGCTCAGGAACGTACCCTCCCAGCTCGTGGCGACGGTGGGGTATAGGCTTGGGTCAGGGTCGAAGCGCAGTGTGGCTTCCTCGCTCAGCTCTATGCGCAGGTTGCTGACCAGCGTGAGCGGCCCGCGCAGCAGATATTCGCCCGCCGGCACCACCACGGTGCCTCCGCCCTTGCGGCTTATGGCCTTGATGGCCTTGCGGAACGCCGGCAGACAGTCGTGCTGTCCGTCGGCACGGGCTCCATACCTCGCCACGCTCACCTCGCCGTCGGGTATCCTCGCCCCCGTAATCTGTCCCAGTATGCTGTCGCGCAGAGCCTCGCGGCGGCCTTGCCCCGCATAGGCGCTGATGCCGAAGCCCATCATCATGGCTAAGGCAACAATAATTCTTGTGGTTAGTTTCATATTCTATCAGTTTGTTACTTATTCTGAGCGGCGACCCCGCTGGGGTCGGGTGTGTAGGTGGCAGCGGTTCCGAGGGTGCAAGCACCCTCGGTTATAGAGCGGTGATGCCTCTGGCATCAACACACTCTAACGACCTTTTTATAATCTCCCATCGCAGGGGCCGTGTAGGTAGTACACCATGAACAACATAGGATAACGTAGATGCCGCCAATTTATCATTGTCAAATTCATCATTAAATCAATTCAACACTCAACATTCTTAATTCAACATTCCTCACAGTCTCCCCTGCTCACGGTAGCTGTAGTACACGCCATCACACACGATGACGTGGTCGAGGAAGTAGATGCGCATGGTGTCGCACGCCTTGCGAATGCGCTCCGTCAGCTGGTCGTCCTGTCGGCTCGGGCGCGGGTTGTTGCTCGGGTGGTTGTGGCATGCCGCCATGACTGTGGCATTGTTGAGCAGGGCCTCGCGCATCATGATTCTCACGTCGGCCGAGGTCTCGCTTATGCCCCCTCGGCCCACCATCTCAGCCTTTATCAGCTTGTAGTTTTGGTTCAGCAGCAGAATCCAGAACTCCTCCACGTCGAGGTCCTGCATCTTGGCGTGCATATAGTTATAGATGGCCGAGGCCGAGTCCATCATCTCCCGCTTGGCCGGCTCAGCCACGGCGCGCCTCTTGCCCAGTTCGCACGCCGCCATGATGGTTATGGCCTTTGCCTCGCCTATGCCCTTATAGGCCATCAGTTGCGGCAGCGTCATCTTGCCCAGCGTGTTCAGGTTGTTGTCGCAGTCGCGCAGTATGCGCTTCATCAGGTCGACGGCAGTCTCCTTCGGCGTGCCGCTCCCGATGAGAATGCCGAGCAGTTCGGCGTCGGTCAGAGCCGCCGGCCCGCGGTCGCGCAGTTTCTCGCGTGGCCTGTCGGCCTCATCCCACTCTGTTATCGATAGTTTGTCCATCAGCCGTAATATGTTGTCAATTCTTCATTCCCAATTCATCATTCAACATTATAATAAAATCACCCGAACGTAGGGGCATGATTCATCATGCCCGCTATGTGCAATTGCCGCCTCTGGCGGGCATGATAAATCATGCCCCTACAGAGAGATTGCCGCTTGTTAGGATGATTGCGGATATTCATTTAAAATAATTCATCATTCAACATTCATCATTCATCATTCAACATTAAAATAATTCATCATTCAATATTGATAATGTCCTCCCACCGTGTGGTGTAGTTGGGGCTCTTGTGGTCGCGGCGGATGGCGTCGGCGAAGTGCTTGGCTTTGCCCTTGCCGTCGGGCGCGGTGTACTGTTGCGCCCCTAAGACCACCGTCTCGCGCCCGTTTTGGCGGTTCAGCCGGTCAACGGCGCAGTCTATCTGCCTCAGTTTGCCATACCGCACGGCGTCGTAGTCGAGCAGACTCGTCTCGATGCAGCTGTTAGGCTCTATCTCCATCAGCATCACGCCCGCCCGCTTGTAGTGGTAGCCTTTGACGAAAGCGCGGTCGAGGCAACTGAGGGCGCAGCTGACTATGGTTTGCGTGCTGTCGGTCGGTGTGGGCAGCTCGGCCATGCGGAACATGCCATACTGCGGCAGGTCATCGCGGAAGTGGTTGGTGTCGATGAACACGCCCACCACCCTTGCCACGCCTCTCTGCCGGCGCAGCCTCTCGGCGCACTTCGACGCGTAGTTGGCCACGTGGGTGCGCAACTGCGCGAGGTCGGTTATCATCTGGGGGAACGAGCGCGACGTGGTCATGCTCTTCTTCTCCGCCGCATCCATGTCGTCTATCGGGATGCAGTCGTCGCCGTTCAACTCGCGCCACGTGCGTTCGGCCACGATGTTGAACTGTGACCTCACGTAGGAGCGCGGCGCCCGTGCGAAGTCGAGTGCGGTGGTGATCTGCACCTGCGCGAGTCTGGCCGCCCACCGCCTGCCTATGCCCCACACGTCTTTCAGCGGAAACAGCTCCAAGGCCTTCAGCCTCTGCTCTTCGGTGGCCACCACGCAGCAGTGCTGGTAGCCCGCGTAGCGTTTGGCATACTTGCTTGCCATCTTGGCCAGCGTCTTGGTGCGGGCCACGCCGATGCTGACCGACATGCCCAGCCCGCGCTCTATCTCGCGGTGCAGCCGCTCGCCCCACTGCTTCAGGTCGACGCCCTCCATGCCGTCGAAGAGGCAGAAGCCCTCGTCGATGCTGTAGCGGTGGAACTCGGGCGCACTGCGGCGGACTATGTTCATCAGCCGGCGCGTCATGTCGGCGTAGAGCTCATAGTTGGAAGAGAAAGCGTAAATCTTCTGCTCCGGGAACATGCGCTCCAGCTTGAAGTAGGGCACGCCGTCGGGCACGCCCATCTGCTTGGCCTCGTTGCTCCGCGCCACCACGCATCCGTCGTTGTTGGACAGCACCACGCAGGGCTTGCCCCTGAGGTCAGGCCTGAACGACCGCTCGCAGCTGACGTAGCAGTTGTCGACATCCACCAGCGCCCACCACCTGCTCATCGGCGCCAGTTCTTAATGGTGTACTGCACCACGCCCCACACCATGAAGTCGTCGCTCTCGGTGATGTGGAACACGGGGTAGTCCTTGTTGGCCGGACGCAGTTCTATGTAGCCGTCGGCGCGGTGGGTGTCGTCGTAGTATTTCAGTGTGTACTGGCCGTCGAAGAAGGCCACTATGATGTCGCCGTTGCGTGGCTCAAGCGAGCGGTCGACCACTATCAGGTCGCCGTCGCTGATGCCAGCGTCGATCATCGAGTCGCCCCGCACGCGCCCGTAGAACGTGGTGTCGGGGTGGCGTATCATGTCGCTGTTGAAGTCGAGAGCCTCCACCTCATACGACTGTGCCGGCGAGGGGAAGCCCGCCTTGATGAGCGGGGCGAACTGCAGCGACAGCTTGTGGGTGAACTCGCTGCCGACGAACTGCACTTCGTCGCGCCGGTTGCTTGCTTGTTCTGTCATGTCTCGCATAGTAAGAAATCCTTTGTCAGAAGAACAACATCGGGCGGTTGGCCTTGCGCTTCTGGCCGATGTCGTCCTCCATTTGCCTTATCGCCTTGTCAAGGAAGAACGCCACCAGAAACTCGTCGGTGCCATCCGTCCTTATCCGCCGCAGCACACTGATATATTCTTGCCGGTCCTCTTTGCGGATGATGAACTCTGGCAAGCCGAAACGCAGCAAGATGAAGTTGGAAAGCAGTCGCCCCGTGCGCCCGTTGCCGTCGCGGAAAGGATGCAGATACTCGTAGAAGCCATGGAATCGGGCGGCGATAACCATCGGGTGGGCCTTGCGCTCTTCCATTGCCTGTGCCGTCGACGCCATCAGCTTGGGCACTTGGGCTGTCAGCCTTGTGTGGCCGCCGAAAATGGTGTCGCCGGCGGCCATGTCGACGGTGGTAAACTCTCCTGGCACCGCGTCGGGAGCCTTGTAAGGCAGAGTGTGTAGGGTGACGAGACGGTTCACCTGCTTCAGCAAGTCGACGTCAAACTCGTGGTCAATGTGCTGGTGCATCCATTCGTATGCGGCGAAGTGGTCGGCCATCTCCTGGCATTCCAGCAACGTCTTGCCCACGGGATGGTAGCCAAGGCCCTGCTCAAACAAGTCGCGCGTGTCGTCGACAGTGAACGAGCTTCCCTCTATGCCGCAACTGTGGCACGACAGCAACACCTCGTTGCGCTCGCGGTATTGCTCCTTGCCCATTGGCTCCACAATGAGCCTTTGGTATTCAGCCACGGTCTTGTCATATCGCTTTATCTCGTTTTCAAACATACTGCAAATCTACCAATTATTTTCCATTGGGGCAAACATTTTTCATGTTTTTATGGTTCGGCGGTCAGCTACTCCACGGGGAATAGGTAGAACTTGCGCCCTGGCTGGAAGTCCACCATCCACTGGTCCACCACGATGTGGTCGTCCAAGGCGCGGATGCTGAGGCTGTGGCCGCCGGCCTTGATCCCTTTCAGCTGTAGCGAGCGCACGGCTTGGCCTCGCAGCACGTTCAGCTTCCAACGCTCCGAGCGGAACGGCTCTTTCAGCGAGAACACTGTCGGCTCGGCCCCGTCTATGCTGACAGAGAAGCGCAGGTCGCCGTTGTCGTTGGGCTGAGTCGGTATCAGGGCCACGCGCAGCTCTGCGTCGGCGGTGGTGTCGGTGCTGAAGGTGTAGCTGAGCGTGCCGCCCTTGGGCAGGGCCACGGCGTTCATGCTGTGGCCGAGCATCTGCACCGTCTCGGCTCCGGCTGTCGCCTCGGAGTAGTCGCAGGCGTTGCGGGCCACGGTGCCGTCAGCGTCTATGGGATGGGCGGTGGCAGCGTCGGCCCCGACGTTGAGCCAGTACTTCACCTCGTCGTCGGTCAGCTGCACGGGTAGCACGGGCGACTCATGCACCGGCAGGTCGCGCGGCTTCATGTCCATCGAGTGGCTCCACTTTCCCCCCGCCATCGTCTCGTTGTAGTATCGTGTCAGGTCTCGTATCTCCTGGTAGGCGCTCTGGCTCTCGGCACAGGCGTGTAGCATCTGCTTGGTGTTGTCGTTCTTGTAGTAAGTGGGCGAGCCGTCGGCATATTGGCGTGCCTTCTGTGCCCAGAGCATCTTACGGGCGTGGGCGTCGCTGGCCAGCACGGGATATTCTATGGCTGCGAAGTAGGCGTCGCGAAGTCTCGGCGCTATGCTCTTCCCTATCTCCCTGACCGAGCGGGCCACCCGCGCATAGCGGTCGAGGTAGCGGTCGAACTCGTCGCCAAACTCACTGCCCAGCTCCGTGTTGCGCACCTGGCTGACGCCGCGGTCGTAGAGGTTCTTGTCGAGTTCCACCTGGCTCCACCCCATGAACTCGGGATGGCGCTCGGCGGTGAGCCTGTAGAACTCGCTCATGACGGGCATCAGCCTGTCGCCGGCCTCGCGTCCGAACTGCCGGCAGAGCCACGAGTGGTAGTGGCTGCTGACGGTGGAGGCCGTCACGCTGTTGATGTCCCAAGCCATGTCGAGAAACATCTCCAGGTCGTAGCCCGCCACCTTCGGGTCGTGTACGTTCACTATCCACAACCGGCGCACGTTGTGGTCGTAGGCTGCGTGCATCTCGTTGCACACCAGCCCTGGTTGCATCGTGGTGAGCCAAAGGTAGTCGTGGGGCCGTCCCCAGTAGCTCAGGTGGTAGTAGACGCCGCCTCCGCCGCTGCGCCGCTGCTCCTCGGCGTTGCTGAGGCGCGTCATGTAGCCATAGTTGTCGTCGCACCACATCAGCGTAACGTAGTCGGGCACGCGCAGCCCCATCTCGTATATCTGCAGCACTTCCTTGTAGGGCACAAACACCTGCATCTGCCGCTTCGGGTCGCCGATGTACTTGCGCAGCAGCTCTTGTTGGTCGTCGATTACCTGTTGCAGGGCACTTAGCTTCTCCTGCATCGTGCTCACGCCCTCCATCGAGCCGTCATGGATGCCGCGCATGCCGATGGTGAACATGTTGCCGCCCGCCGAGCCTTTTACCTCGCTGAGCCTCTCAGCCCAGTAGTCTTGCACGGCCTTGCGGTTGGTGATGTAGTTGTAGCGGCCACGCAACTGCTCGTCCCACTCGTCGACGTTGTTTCTGAGCAGCGGCTCGCAGTGGCTCGAACCGATGGCTATGCCGCAGCTGTCGGCCACGGCCTTGGCTCCGGGCGTGCGGAAGAAGGCTCTTGTGCCAGTGTGCATGCCCGGCCAGATGGCGTTGGCACGCAGGCGGAGCAGCAACTGGAACACCCGCTTGTAGGTGCGGCTGCCTATCATGCCCGGCTCAGAAGCGTCGTAGTTGAGATAGCTCCAGGGGCGCAGCGACCAGTCCTCGTCGTTGATGAATATTCCTCTGTACTCCACCGACGCTCCCTGTAGCGTGATGAAGCCACTGTCGATGGTGAGCCTGTCGCGGCGCTCCGGTGCCACGTCGCCCCACCATATCCACGGGCTCACTCCGGCCATGCGCGAGAGCTCTAAAAGTCCGTAGGCGGCGCCACGGCCGTTCTTTCCGACCACCAGTATCTGGCCGTTGCTTACCGCTATATAGAAGCCGTCGGTCTTTTCCCGCAACTCGTCGAGCGGCACTCCGGCTTCGGCCAATCGGCGCAGCGCGCCCGCCGATGCCCTGTCTTGCTCCACCACGCTTATCGTGGCCCGCCGCTCGGCGGTGGTGGCCACGGCGGGGCGACCCGTTACGGCCTCCATGTCGCTGGCGAACATATCCATTGCCACGCCCACTACTGGTTCGCAGTTCTTCTGCACGTGGCAGGTGATGGCGTGGCTTCCGTCGTACCATACCACTTCTTCGGCCTGCGCGGGCATGGCCATTGCGGCAATAAGCCCCATCGCGCCAAGCATCAAGATAGTATTCTTCATAGCTCAATGTGTTTTCTTTGGCAAAGTTAATTCTTTTTCCCTAACAATCGATGCTGAAATCGTATAATAATAAAAGTAATGTTCACATTTCGGGTTGGAAGGCGGAAACGGGCGGCTCTGACAGTAGGATTATAGAATGTTTTTGGCGGCCTGAAAGAGGCACTTTCGTCATCGTCTCACAACTGTGGTAGCAACGTGCCACAATTGTGGGACGTTGGTGCCCTCAATTGTGAACCGTATCGCCCTCAATTGTGAACCGTTGATTGAAAAGCCAGAACTGCCCAAAAGGCAGCTTGCGCCACATAAAGAATGGGACAGAATTGGCCACATCAACGCCTCTCGCCCTTGATAAAGGCAATGTGGCGGGCGATGAACTCGCTCAAATTGAAGTTGACGGTGTGCCAAGCGTCGTCGATGGTGCGGCTGACGAAGTCTTGGCTTTCTGTGGCGGTGGCATTGGACCGGCTCGAACGGGCCACAATGTAGATGGTGGCGGTGGTGGCACCGGTGAGAGTGAGGGTGGTGTCGGAAGCCGTGGCCTGTCCGCCGTCGTGCAGCAGGCGCACTATGCAGCAGGAGCGGGCTGGGGGAGTGGCGGTGTGGGCCAGCATGGTGAGTTGGCCACGCGATGCCCTGACGCGGTGAGGCTCAAGCGACGTCAGCTCCAACCGAAACGACAGTTCTCCCACGCGTGAGGCCACAAGTCTGATGGCAGCGAGGCTGTCGGGCGTGGAGACAAAAACAGAGCGCCGATAGTTCACGCCGCCTGAGGAACAGACGGAGTGAACCATGGCGCTGTCGTTGTCGTACCATGATTTATATTTGGCCACACTGTCGCGGCCAAGCGGCACAATGCTGAGGCGGGCAAACTGGCCGAAGGTGGTGTCGCTGAGGAGCACCACCTCGCCGCCTTTGCGGTTTGCTATTTCAGCGCTGAGCCGGCCATTGCTAATGGTCAGGCTGCCGCTCCCTCTGCCCAAAGCCGAGGTGGCGAGGCAGCATAGCAACAGGACCGGGAGCAATGGCTTCACTATGTCCACGTTATAGCTCTATCGGCTCGTATGGCAGGTTCCACACGTCGGCCACAGCCTTGAACACCACCTTGCCGTCGACGATGTTGAGGCCTTTGCGCAGTGCCTCGTCGTCCTTGCAAGCCTGACGCCAGCCCTTGTCGGCCAGAGCCACGGCATAGCGCAGTGTGGCGTTGGTCAGAGCCATGGTCGAGGTGTTTGGCACCGCGCCAGGTATGTTGGCCACGCAGTAGTGTACGATGCCATCGACGGTGTAGACGGGGTCGGAGTGGGTTGTCGGGTGCGATGTCTCGAAGCATCCGCCCTGGTCGATGGCCACATCGACGAGCACAGAGCCCTTGTGCATCAGTCCGAGCATGTCGCGCGTGATCAGGTGAGGGGTCTTGTCGCCCGGCACGAGCACCGAGCCTATCACGATGTCGGTCTCCGGCAGCAGCTCGCGGATGTTGTGCTCGGTTGAGTAGACGGTGTGTACGTTGGCCGGGGTCTCAATGTCGAGCTGGCGCAGGCGTGGCAGCGAGATGTCGGTGATGTAGACCTCGGCCCCCATGCCGGCGGCCATGCGTGCGGCGGCCTCGCCCACGGTGCCACCGCCAAGCACGAGCACCCGCGCCGGGCTCACTCCAGGCACTCCGCCTATCAGCTTGCCGCTGCCGCCCTTGGTGCGCTGCAGGTAGTAGGCGCCATTCAATGCTCCCATGCGGCCAGCCACCTCGCTCATCGGGATGAGCAGCGGCAGCGAGCGGTCGGCCTTCTGCACTGTCTCGTAGGCCAGGCAGACGGCGTGGCTCTTGATCATGGCCTCGGTCAGGGGCAGGTCGCTTGCGAAGTGGAAATAGGTGAACACGAGCTGGTCCTTGCGTATCAGCGGATATTCGGGTTCGATGGGCTCCTTCACCTTCACAATCATGTCGGCTGTGGCGTAGACGTCGCCAATCTCGGGCAGTATCTCAGCCCCAGCCTTCTTGTAGGCCTCATCGCTGAAGCCGCTGTTTTCACCTGCGGTGTGCTGCACATAGACAGTGTGGCCGTGTTTCACAAGTTCGGCAACGCCAGCCGGGGTCATGCCCACGCGGTTCTCGTTGTCCTTGATTTCCTTTGGTATTCCGATTCTCATACTAATAAATGGTTTAGGTTTTGACTTTTACGGGTCAAAGATACTAATTTTCCCAATACGTTGTTCCGCAAAAGCCGAGTTTTTTTGTCGCTTTAACCTAAAATAAGGTTAGGGCCGCGGCCGCTTGTCCCGCAGCCATCCCAAAAGGGTGGTGCTGGGGTCGCGGGCCAGTTGGGCGGGATTGGTGCCAGGCTCTCCCTCGGGCACTGGGCGGCCATGACGGCGGTAGAGGCGGGTCCAGTAGGGCAGCACCGTGCCCGTGCTGTCGCTGAACGACATGGGTATGGTGGGAAATATGCGTCGCCCCGTGCTGTCGACACAGCTCTTCTGCACCAGCTCGCTGCAATAAATGGCACTGTCGTCGGCCTCGAAGAGCGAGTCGTAGGGCAAGTCGAAGTATCCCCAGACATTTTCAATCGACTTGGGCACATCGATGTTGGCCACCCGCCCCACCACGCACAGTGGGTTGCGGCACAGGAACGAGTCGAGCTCCGTTATGCCGACGCCGCGCTCTGGTGCAGCCTCCAACACGAAGAATGAGTCGCACTCGACGTAGATCATGCCCACGTGGTCGATGGGGAGGTTTCGACCCGACGATGTCGACGCGGTAATGGCGTTGCCCTCGGTGTTGACAGCGAAGATCAGGTCGCCAGGGAAAAGGTCGCCCGGAGCCAGCTCGGGCAGTTCGGCTGACTGGCCGCGACCCTCGAGCACACCCAGCAGGGCGAGGACTATTATAAATAATGTGTTTCTCATTCCGTTGGCAAAGGTAGGAAAAATGGCGGAAAGAAGTGGCGTGTTTGCCTAATTATTTGTTGTGGGCAAGACATACGGCAAAAAGGGCATCCCCGAATGATGTTTTCGTCTGATAGGAATACGGATTGGTGCCGCCGCTTACGTAACTGGTTTCTCTCGCAAGAACGGCAAAAATCAGATTTTCCGCCCCATTTCTTGCTTGGTTGAAAACAAATTGCTATATTTGCAACCCACACTTCAAACATAAAGCAAAATGACACAAGAAGAGAAAACCAAGATAGAAGAGCGGATAGTCGACGTGCTCAAAACGGTCTACGACCCAGAGATTCCCGTCGACATCTGGAATCTGGGCATGATATACAAGATAGACCTGAAGGACGACGGGTCGGTGGACATCGACATGACCTTCACCGCGCCATCGTGCCCTGCGGCCGACTTCATACTTGAGGACGTGCGCACCAAGGTGGAGAGCGTGAAGGGAGTAACCTCGGCCAACGTCAACCTCGTGTTTGAGCCACAGTGGGACCAGAGCATGATGAGCGACGAGGCCCGCGTGGAGCTCGGCTTCGACTGACACCTGCGTCTTTTTTCCAACACTTATAAACCAACCCACCATGAGAAACGTGTATTTCCTTTCCGACGCCCACCTCGGCTCGCTTGCCATAGAGCACCGCCGCACACAAGAGCGGCGGCTCGTGCGTTTCCTCGACTCCATAAAGCACAAGGCGCAGGCCGTCTATCTGCTTGGCGACATGTTCGACTTCTGGGACGAGTGGCGCTATGTGGTGCCGAAGGGCTACACGCGCTTCCTCGGCAAGATTTCGGAACTGACCGACTTGGGCGTGGAGGTTCACTATTTCACCGGCAACCACGACATCTGGACCTACGGCTACTTGGAGGAAGAGTGCGGGGTGATACTCCACCGCAAGCCGGCAACGGTGGAGATATACGACAAGGTGTTCTACTTGGCCCACGGCGACGGACTTGGCGACCCGAGCCGCACGTTCCGCTTCTTGCGCGGCATGTTCCACAACCGCACGTGCCAGCGTTTGCTCAATTTCATGCATCCTTGGTTCGGGATGCAACTCGGTCTGAACTGGGCCAAACACAGCTATGAGAAGCGGAAGGACGGCGACCCCGCGCCTTACATGGGCGAGGATAAGGAATTTCTGGTGCTATACACTAAACAGTACATGAAGACCCACCCCAATATCGACTACTTCATCTACGGCCACCGCCACATAGAGCTCGACCTGATGCTCTCGCGCAAGACGCGCATGCTCATACTGGGCGACTGGATCAGGCAGTTCACCTACGCCGTGTTCGACGGTGAGCACATCTTTCTTGAGGAATATGTGGAGGGCGAGAGCCGGCCATGATGCAATAAAAAACAAACGCCCCGACGGCTTTCCTGTCCATCGGGGCGTTTGCTTTTTTTTATGCCAGCTTGTTGATTTCTTCCTCTGGCATACCTGTGGCTTTCATGATAGTGTCAATGGGAACATGGAGGCTGAGTAGTTTCTTGGCGACGGATATTTTCTCTTCAGCTCTTCCTTCGGCTCTTCCTTCGGCTCTTCCCTTTGCTCTTCCCTCCATCATGCCCTCGCCTCGGG
>CAZRSL010000073.1:7648-13924 GCA_964602785.1 uncultured Prevotella sp. | reverse complement strand
TGCGCCAGTCCACCAACACCTACCAGGGCAAGGCCGACTACCACCGCACGTTCGGCAAGGTGCACGACCTCAACGCCTCGCTCACCGGCCGCTTCATCACCCACTCCCTGGAGACCGACTTCTCGTCGGGCTACAACACGGCCAACGACTACTACAAGACCCTCGACGCCACGCAGGACGAGAAAATCTCCAGCGGCAGCAACCTGAAGTGGAACTACATGAGCTGGATGCTCCACGCCGACTACACGTGGAACCAGCTCCTGCGCGGCTCCTTCACGCTGTCGATGGACGGCAGCAGCGCCTCGGGCACCGACGCCACGCGCATGGGATTCTTCCCCTCGGGCGGCGTCACCTTCATGGCCGCCAACACCGGAGCCCTGCCCACGTGGGTCGACCGCCTCAACCTCACCGTCGAGGGAAGCCTCACGGGCAACAGCCGCTTCTCGCCCAACTATGGCAAGAACTACTATGTGGGCAAGAACCTCTTCAGCATCGGAACCATCGAGCGCTCCAACGTGCCCAACCTCAAGCTCACCTGGGAGAAGAACCGGCAGCTCGACCTCGGCCTCGACCTCTCGGTGCTGAAGAACCGCGTCAACTTCGGATTCAACTACTACACCAACACGGCCTACGACCTGCTGGTGAACAGCAACCCCTCCAAGGTGTACGGCTCCACCTATTATTATGACAACACCGCCGAAATCAGCGGCCACGGCGTGGAGCTCAGCCTGCGCGTCAACCCCATCCACACCAAGGACTTCGACCTCGTGGTGGGCGCCAACCTCTCCACGGTGAACAACGAGCTGAAGAAGCTGGGCGACGAGAGCCAGGAGGTCATCAGCTTCACCGACTACAACAGCGACGACGCCGAGGTCGTCATGCAGGTGGGCCAGAGCCCCTATGAGTTCTACGGCTACCGCACGGCCGGCGTCTTCGCCACGAGCGAGGAGGCCGCCGCCGCCAACCTCACCAACCGCAGCGGCCACGCCTACCAGGCCGGCGACGTCCACTTCGTCGACCAGAACGGCGACGGCGTCATCAACGACCACGACAAGGTGAGCCTCGGCACGGCACAGCCCGACGCCTTCGGCGCTGTCAACCTGATGGTGCGCTACCGCCAGTTCGAGCTCTCGGCCAACTTCGGCTATCAGATCGGAGGCAAGAACTACAACGCCACACGCCGCCAGCTGGAGTCGATGGACAAGTTCTACAACCAGAGCACAGCCGTGATGAACCGCTGGCAGGTGGAGGGGCAGCAGACGGCCATGCCACGCGCCGCCTACGGCGACCCGTCGGGCAACGCTGTCTTCTCCGACCGCTGGATCGAGGATGCCGACTACTTCAAGATGCGCTCGCTGAAGCTCACCTACAACTTCAACAAGCTCTTCAACTTCGTGCAGTCGGGCTCGGTGTTCATAGCAGCCGAAAACCTCTTCACTATCACAAAGTATCTGGGCAGCGACCCCGAGTTCATGTACTCCTACAACGAGAGCATGCGCGGCTTCGACTATGCCAAGCTCTCTCTGCCCGTAACCGCAAAAATAGGATTCAACTTAAACTTCTAAACTGGATATGAAAACAATCAAAATACTGTCGCTCTTTGCCCTGATTGCCGTGGCCGGCATGGTGTCGTCGTGCTCCGACTACTTCGAGACAGAGACCCCCGACGTGATGGACGACTCCAAGTACATCGGCACCGAGGACGAGATGTACAAGGGCTTCCTCGGCATCCTCAACCGGATGCAAGGGGCCGGCGACCAGGCCATCTTCCTCACCGACACGCGCGGCAACTTCCTTGAGACCACGCCCAACGCCCCTGTGGCCCTGCAGGACATCTACAACTACGAGAGCACCGACGGCAACGAGTATGCCGACCCAACGTGCTACTACGCCATCATCATCGCCTGCAACGACTACTTCGACAAGATGGGCGAGTACCACCACAACGTGGGAGGCATGAGCGAGACGGCCGAGAAGCACTTCGTGCCGCTCCTCTCCAGTGCCATCCGCATCAAGGTGTGGGCCTACTACATGCTCGGCAAGATCTACGGCCAGGCCTACTGGTTCGACGACCCGCTGCGCGAGAAGTACGCCCTCACCAACACCGACATCTTCACCAAGTGCGACATGCAGCAGCTCACCGAGCGTTGCATCAACCTGCTCGACAACGGCATCACCGTCGATGGCATCCACGTCGCATCCGACGAGGTGATGAACTGGTACGAGTGGCTCGACGCTGAGAATCAGGACGAGTCGGCCTACGTGCGCTGGCAGTATCTCACCCCACCCTACCTGCTGCTGCGCGCCGAGCTCGTGTCGTGGCGTTGCAACTACGAGAGCGAGGAGGCCGCGCAGAGCGACTGGCTCTGGATCCGCGACTCGCTGCTGCGCTATATGTACAGCCTCCACATGGCTGAAGTGGGCTCCGACTTCCCATTGCCCGGATGGGACATCTCATCATCCTCGTCGGCCGACCTCAACGCCCTGGGCTACATCTACCAGACCAACATGATAATGCAGAGCGACGCCACCGGCGCCTACTTCCGCACCTTCGCCAGCGAGGAGGTGGGCAACCGCTACCAGCTCGTCTCTGGCATCATGTACGACTACAACAACCACCAAACCAACCGCCTCGTGCAGTACTTCTGCCCCGAATTCCCAGGCGACGGTTTCTATCTGAAACCCTCGCAATACGGCCTTGACCTCTATCCTGAGAGCGACATACGCTCACTGCCGCAGAAGATGGTGCTCAACACACTCGGAGGACAGACAGCACTCACCAAGTACTACTACTGGTACAACTTCTCGTCGCGCCAGTATGAGTACATACGCGACAACATATTCGAGATCGAGCCGGTCATCATCACCTTCCGTGGCCACGACTTCCACTTCCTCATCGCCGAGGCCGAGAACCACCTCGGCAACTGGGACCAGGCCTACACCATACTCAACAACGGACTGATGAACCGCTTTGTCGACCAAATCCTGCCCACCGACGGCTCGTGGAGCCAGTACTACCAGAGCTGGTTCGCACCCCGTGGCGGCTACGGCGACATCGGCATAGTCGGCGCGGCCAACGGCACAACCTACGACCTGCCCCGACCCGACCAGGAGGGCTACAACCTGAGCGAGGAGCAGCGCAAGAAGATCTACGATTGGGCCTTGGCCGACGAGTACGACAAGGAGTACACCGCCGAGGGCAAGAGCTATCCCTACCTCTGCAAGATGGCCGAGCGCTGGAGCCACGGCGGACGCGGCTCTGTCGACGAGGCACGCACCGAGGTGGCCGACCGCATCGCGCCCAAGTACACCACCGCCGCCATGCAGCAGAAGGTGCGCTCCTATCTTGAGGGTAACGGCTACTTCATCGACTGGAATCTGAAAGACGGCAGCCTCAGCGGCTCCTCGGCACAGTGATTATATGATGAATATCCGCAATCATCCAAACAAGCGGTGATTGCGGATAAACATCAATTCATCATTCAACACTCAACATTAAATCAATTCAACACTCAACATTCAACATTCAACATTAAATCAATTCATCATTCAACATTTAACATTCAACATTCTTAACGCTTGATTCTCTTGCAGATACAAAACTTTTTACTACTTTTGCAAGGTGGAAGTGCCACAACAAGAAAATGAATTTATAAACCCAAAAGACAATATATTAACTCTAACAAATTAAAACCCAACAACATGAAAAAATTTACTTCAATCATGGTAGGTCTGTTGGCTCTCGTGCCTGCTTCATCATTTGCCGACAGCTGGACTAAGACCGTTACCAACAAGAGTGAGTTCACATCGGCTTGGACCTCCATCGGTGAGGGCGTGGCTGGAGAGACCTACGAGATTGTGTGCGACTGGCCCGCTGAGACGCCCGTCAGCATCGGCAACCTCAACAAGACCAACGCCGCCCAGCACAAGGGCCGCATAGTGATCCGCTCCAACCAGACCGACTACGACAAGATGCCGGCCATGCTCGTCGGCTTCGACTTCAGCGGTGAGTTTGCTGCAACCGACCACTTCTCGCTCATCTTCGAAAACGTCAACCTGCAGTTCCGCTCTGGCGCCCAGGCCACCTCTGGCCAGATTGTCTATCAGAACAAGAAGAGCCAGCTCTACACCGACACCATCGCTTTCCGCAACTGCGAGCTCACCAACTTCGCACGCACACTCTTCCGTTCGGTGCCTAACAGCACTTACGAGGGCGTGCTCGACTGGCTCGAGATGACCAACTGCCGCGTCCACAACGGCAACGTGCTCTCTGGCAACAACTGGTATCTGCTCTATCCCGGCACACCGGTCAACCACGTGAAGATCGAGGGCAACCTCATCTACGACCTGCCCTACTCACAGGGCGTGTTCCAGGTTACCAAGGCTGGCGACACTGGCGTGTCGGCTGTCGTGGAGTTCAACAAGAACACCATCCTCATCGCCCGCAGCAACGCCGCTGAGGACGGAAGCACCAATGGCAACCGCTTCACTGTGGCCAACACGAGCAACAACCTTGGCACTTCAGCTGTCTACTACTTCAACGACAACATCTTCCTCGCTCCAAAGGCTGGCCAGCAGCTCAGCCCCGAGGGCTACGCCGAGGCTTCTACTGTCATCCTCAGCTGCGAGGGCGGCATCCTGTCGGAGTCGAACAACGTGATTGACAACACCTATTATAAAGGCTGGGTAGAGGGCAACAGCGACTCTGAGGGCAACTCGAAGTTCACCGCCGAGATGATTGGCGGTATGGACGGACGCCCCGACATCACCCCCGAGGCTGCCGGCTTCAACTCATGGACTGCCGGCGACGTGTTCCAGGATCCTGAGAACTCCTACTACAACGTGCTGAAGACCCACAAGGCCTACACCGCCGGCTTCGCAACCTACACCGACGCCAACAGCTCTGCTGTCGCAATGGACGGCACACAGCTCGGTGCCCGCAAGATGTATGTCGACGCTTTCCCAGTGAAGGCCAACGTCAACATCACCGTCAACGGCGGACAGTTCGTCAGCTACACTCTGTCGCCTGAGAAGCCGGCCTACTACGTGGGCGACGAGGTTACCGTAACCCTCAACGACCACAACTCCTTCTATCGCAAGTTCAACAAGTTCAATGGTTGGAGCGATGGCAGCACCGAGACCACACGCACCTTCACCCTGACTGGCGACCTCGACCTGACCGCCAACTATGAGGCCCAGGGCAATGTGATCTCCGCATTCGACTTCGTGGGCGCATCCGGCAACGCCAACACCAGCTACAACGCCAACCTCTATGTCGACGACGCTCATAAGGCTGTGGCCTACGAGCTCGTGGCCGACACCGTGGGTCTCGGCGCAGGCACAGTGGCCGCTCCGTTCACCATGAAGAGCACCAAGGACAACACCGACTACAAGTTCCAGATGCGCGCTGCCAAGTTTGGTGAGGACGTGGCTGAGCAGCAGATGGGCGTCATGTCGCGCCGCACTCCTGCCGTGGCTCATCAGGCTGGCCAGGTCAACAGCGCAGTGTTCGAGGTGAGCACCAAGGGCTACAACACTGTGAATTTCTCCGCTTTCGTCGGCACCGACAACTTCGCCTTCAAGAAGCAGCAGGCCGAGTACTCGCTCGACGGCACCACTTGGACTAAGTTTGCCGAGACTGAGCTCACAGGCCACGAGGCCAACTTCAGTGGCGTTACTGGTCAGCTCTATGGCTGGGCCGAGCTGAATGCCAACCTGCCCGCCGCTGCCGCCGACCAGGACAAGATTTACGTGCGCGTGATCAGCGACCCGACCTCTGAGGCTCTGACCAACAGTGCCGCCGGCACCATCGACACCAAGACCGCCGACACCTTCGAGTATGTTGGCAATGTGCAATTCGCAAGCAACGACACCGTCGACGCCATCCAGACCGTGGAGGCCAAGAAGCAGACCGACCCGAACGCTCCTGTCTACACCATCAGTGGCATGCGCGTCAGCAAGCAGAACCTTGCCAAGGGCGTCTACATCCAGAACGGCAAGAAGTTTGTGGTGAAGTAATATCCAACGCAAATCATAAATCAGCCCCCACCGCCTCATCAAGGTCGGTGGGGGCTTTTGTTGTATCTAAGGGCGTGATTTATCATGCCCGCCGTACCACACTTTGCCTCAAACGGGCATGATATACCCCCACTTGTAGTGGCCGTCCCTTGTGGCGGCCATTATTAATGTTCGACCGCTTAAAAAAAAAGAAAGGACATTGTTTTATGGCCGCCACAGGGGCGGCCACTGCAAGTGGACATCTCATTTACATTGATA
>CAZRSL010000073.1:0-7548 GCA_964602785.1 uncultured Prevotella sp. | reverse complement strand
CCATTATTAATGTTCGACCGCTTTTTTAAAACGGTTGCAACATTGCTTTATGGCCGCCACAGGGGCGGCCACTGCAAGTGGACATCTCATTTACATTGATATGAAATCAATGAATAATAAAGGCTATAACGGGCATGATAAATCACACCCCTACGTGTATCCAATGCAGTGGCCGTGCCCTGTGCCGGCCATTATTAATGTTCGACCGCTTTTTTAAAACGGTTGCAACATTGCTTTATGGCCACCACAGGGGCGGCCACTGCAAGTTGATGAAACCGCCATACAAAACGAGGGTGCAGGCCTTTGTGGCTTGCACCCTCTCATTATGGGATTATATTATCTTAGAGGTTGGGGTTCACCTTGCTCCAGTCCTCAAGCTTGGGCAGCTTGCCCATGGCTATCACCTGGTCGCGCATGCTCTGCAGGTGCTCATAGCTGGCGTCGAGAGCGGCAATCTCCTCGGCGGTGCCGATGACAGGCTTGGTGTAGACACCGTCGGCGGTGATGCGTGTGGGCAGAGCCATCATCACGTGGTTGTAGCGGGCTGTGTCGGCGTAGGTGCCGGCGGGATAGTAGAACTCCTCGCCGCCCATGGCAGCCTCTATCATCTTCACTGCCAGATACGACGGGCTCTGGAACGAGCTGCGGCGACGGTACTTGATGATGGTACTTCCACCCTGTGTGACATCCTTCTGCAGCTGAGCCCACTCTTCCTTTGTCATGCCCTTGCCGTTGACTGTGGCCTTGCCGGCCAACACGTCGAGCAGCTTCACGCCAGCCACTGTGGTGGGCGAGGCGAACACTGCCATCTTCTCGCCGTGGCCGCCGTAGGTGTAGGCGTTCTTCACCTCTGTCTGGCTCACGCCGAAGAACTTGGCCAGAGCCTCCTTCAGACGGGTGGAGTCGAGGGCTGCCAGAGTGGCCACCTGGTTGGGTTTCAGTCCGGAGTGAACGAGTGTAACCAGGCCAGTGATGTCGGCCGGGTTGAATATCACCACGCAGAACTTGGCATCTGGGCAATACTTCTTGATGTTCTCGCCCAGCTGCACTGCGGCGTCGCTGTTGCCAGCCAGCAAGTCCTCACGCGTCATGCCCTCTTTGCGGGGTGCGCCACCGGAGGAGATGATGTATTTGGCGCCGGTGAAAGCCTCGGCCGGGTCGGTTGTAACCTGGATGTTGACATCGTCGAATCCGCTCTGGCGCATTTCCATTGCCACGCCCTCCGATGAGAACACATCGTAGAGACAGATGTTTGGCGTCAGTTTGAGCATCAATGCCGTCTGGGTCATGTTAGATCCTATCATGCCGGCGGCTCCGACTATCACAAGTTTGTCGTTAGTTAAAAATTCCATAGCTGCTGTGTATTATTAATATTGTTTTCGTTTCTATTTTTGCTGGCAAATAGTATGCCTCATTTTTTATTGTCGCAAAGTTAACAAAAAAACTTTTACCCTTTGTCGGTTTTTATGATTTATAATGTTATTAATTCTAAAACCCCGTGGCTTTGCAAAGTCGATGTTGCAAATGGCCCGTTGGAGATGAAGGACACATAACCGTAGGGGCATGATTCATCATGCCCAATTTGCAGAATGTTTGCCGATGACGGGCATGATAAATCATGCCCCTACGATATGCAGGTCACTCCACGCTGATTGTCAGCTTGGCCGGCTTAAGCCCTTCGGCCTGAGCGTTGAGCGTCAGCTTTCCCTTGCCGTTGCCAGCTTTCACTATCGCCAAGGCTTGGCCGAGGAAGAGCGTGCGGCTTTGGTCGGTGGCCAGTTCGTCGCTGCTGATGTCGCCATTGTCGGTGGCTGCTATGGTGCCGTCGCCGCTGAGGCTGAAGCTCACTTTGCCCACCGCCGTGGGGCAGATGCGACCCTTCGCGTCGACAGCCTTGGCGTAGACGTAAGCCAAGTCGTCTTTACCAGCCTTTAGCGCGGTGTCGGCGGTGTACAGTTGCAGACGTACAGGCTTGCCGGCGGTCTCTATCTTGTGGGTTGCCACCACACGACCGTCCTTACGTGCTATGGCCTCAAGCGTGCCGGGCTGATATTCAATGTCCTTCCACACTATGCGGTTGCGCTGCGCCGGGTCGGAGGTGTTCTTCTTCACCCCGAGGCTGCGGCCGTTCAACCTCAGCTCCACCTCGTCGGCGTTGGTGAAGGTGTAGAGGTTGAGCCTCTGCCCTGCGGTGCGGTTCCAGTGGTCGGTCAGCTTGTCGTTGCCCACCACTATGCCGTTCCACTCCTGATTGTCGTTCTGCTGCTCCACGATGCCGATGTGCACGGTGGGCTCATCGGTGAACATCGACTTCAGCAGCCAAGCTTGCGGCTTCGGCCTCAAGTCGATGTAGAACGCGCCGTTGTCCCATCCCTTCTTTGGCCATCCGAGGCTCTCGCCGAGATAGTCGATCATGCCCCAATAGGCCAGACCCACCACCTTGTCGAGGTTCATGCCGTAGAAGTTTGGCCCCATGTTGCTCATGTTGGCCTCGCTCTGGTAGAATATCATGTTGGGGAAGCGGCGGCCATCACTGTCGAAGTACATATAGCGGTAGTTGTAGGCCTGGATGTCGGTGATCTTGGCCAAGTCGCAGGGCAGCGAGTCGGTCTGCCAGTTGCGTCCACGCGGGTGCATGGCCACTGTTGTCAGCCGAGTGCTGTCGTATCGCATCAGCACCGTGCGCAGCATGCGGTAGGTAGTGACACCCCAGTCGTTGAAGGGCAGGTCGGTCAGCATTTGCAGCTCGTTGCCGAGGCTCCACAGCACCACCGACGGGTGGTTGCGGTCGCGCTTCACCCACTCCGGCACGTCGTAGTACCAGTGGTCGAGCCATTCGCCACGGCCTCCACTGTAGTGGGTGTCCCACTTGTCGTATAGCTCGTCAATCACAAGCATACCGTAGCGGTCGGCCAGTTGGTAGAGTTCCTTGCTGTAGGGGTTGTGTGAGCAGCGTATGTGGTTGAAGCCGAACCACTTGAGCAGCTTGATGCGCTCCTCTATCGCCTTGGGATAGGCCGCCGCACCGAGTGCGCCGAGCGTGTGGTGGTTGGCGATGCCCTTCAGCAGCACCTTCTTCCCGTTGAGCAGGAGGCCTTGCTGGGGCGTGAACTCCACCGTGCGCACGCCGAACTGGTCGGTGGCCACGTCCATCTGGTGCCCGTCAGTGTCGGCCAGCTCAACCTTGATGCCGTAGAGATAGGGGCGTTCCGTGTCCCATAGTTGCGGATTGGCCAGGGTTATAGGCGTCAACTGGTACTCCTTGGTGTGTCGCTTTGGGCTCAGCGCGATTGTGTCGACCTGTGTGGCCACGGTGTTGCCCTCAGCGTCGGTGATGGTGGTCAGGGCCAAACATTGTTTCCGCTTGCCATACTTGCTTATCTCCGCACTGACCGAGACGGTGCGGTTGCCAGTGGTGGTGATGTAGAGTGGATGCCTCTCGAAGTACAGCTCATTGTTGCTCACCACGAGACTGACCGTGCGAAACAGTCCGCCCCCAGTGTACCAGCGCGAGTTCTGGGCGTTGCTGGTTGAGGCCATGACCACCAATGTGTTCTCCTCGCCGTAGCGCAGCAGCTTGCTCAGGTCGATGCCGAAGCCCACGTAGCCGTATTCGGTGCCGCCGATGCGCTGTCCGTTCAAGTAGACGTCACCCACATACATCAGTCCACCCACCTCTAAAATCACCCTCCGGCCCTGCCATTCGGGCTTGGGAGTCAACTGCAGGCGGTACCAGCCCGTGCCCATCTCCTTGAAGCCGCGTGGCGAGAGACGGCTCTTCACGTTGGCCACAGGGTTCGACGTGTCGCCCTTGTCGTCCTTCGACGGCGCCACCCACGGCTGGCTGATTTGGAAGTCGTGGGGCAGCGAGACTGTAGTCCACGTGCCCTGTCCCGCCGTGGCCGTGGCTGGTGTCAGGTCGTCGCGGCTGAACTGCCACTGCTTCAGGCTGATGGTGTCGCGCTGCGCCATTGCCGGCAGCACGGCCAATAGTGCTAATAATGTCAGTAGTTTGGCTTTCATCATAGTTTGTTTTTTGTGATTTATGATTCGCAACGAATTGAATGATTTTCGGGAGTACATGTATCAGTTGAAGCCAATGGCGGCGGAATCGTATGGGGCATGATTTACCGAAACACTGCATTTTTGCCAATGGCGGGCATGATAAATCATGCCCCTACATGTTGAAATGTGTCTACTCAGATGACACTTCATTACTTTCGAAACTTAAATGTTGATATGGACATTCATCCCGTGATTATTTCATCAAGAATCCATACTTGTACACCATCGGCTCGATGCTTGCGGCGAGGGCTTTGAGCCTCTGTCTGAGGTCGGCGATGAACCGGGTGTATTGCTCGTCGGCGCTTTCCCTGTTCATCTGCACCTTGCCCGATTTCAATGTTGTGTAGCCTTGGAAGTAGAGCTTGATGTCGTAGAGCGAGGCGTTCGCGCTGGCCGTGGGCTGGTGGTGGTAGTAAGTCCAAAGCTTCCGGCCCGCGTCCATCACGTCGTTGGCTTCCTGCGACATCACCACGGGCTTACGCTCTGGCTTCGGCTCTTTCCTGGCAACGTCGAACTCGCCGCCGAACGTCTGCTCATGGGCGTCGGCCTTCCTGGCCACTCTTTCCTGCTCCTCCCTGCTCAGCTTGCCCGCGATGAAGTCGTGCATAAAGTGGCTTTGGAACTGCCCCTTCGCACCTACCTCTTCTTCGCTGAAAGGAATCCAATAATTGACGCCGTATTTCTCCTGCACCACATTGTTGAACAGCGCATAGACGAGGCAGTCGCCTTGGAACTTCGGGTCGCTCTTCCATCCGTCGTTTGGCAGCAGGTATTGGTCGCGGTCGTTGGTCCACGTGGCGGCCACGCATTTCCTCACGGCGAGATAGACGCTCGACATTATCAGGTTGTCGGGATGGATGGGCTTGAAGAAAGTTGACGTCAGGTTGCTTGGCCGCGACTGTATTACAATCTCGTTCTGGTGGCTGAAGTCGTTGCCGTTGCACACAATCCACCCGATGGTCAGCCCAGCCGTGTTCCACGTGGGTCGAAGCCAGTCGTTGAGCAGCGGGCATCCGTCGTAGCTCATTATGGTTTTCTGCGGCATCGGGTTACCGTGGGCGTCGTAGACGTCGGCTGTGGTCTGGCTGAATATCTCCTTTTCAGCTGTGTCGAACACCATAAAACCGTAGGGGAAGTTGCCCTTCACGTTGTCGAAGGTGTTGGCCGGGGCTATGAACATACGGTCGAGCCTTGCCTTGAAGGTCTGGCGGAACTGGCGGAAATAGGGCGACTGGAGTATCTTCAACTTGGTGAACACGCCGATTTTGCACCCCGGTATCTGCCGGTAGATGCGCATGAGGAACTGCGCGCCCAGCTCCCTCTTGGCGTAGGAGCCCAGCCCGTTGGCATAGTCGGCGTGAACTTTCGACTGGTTCGACACGCCTTTCTTCGCCGTTTGGCCTATCGAGCTCCCCGCCTCGGCCGATGGAGGATTGAAGTAGATGACGAGCCGGCGGCGGCCTGCCTCGCTGTCGATGATGCGGCGCAAGCCTTCGGGCAGCTTGTCGAACGAGTCGTTGAGGAAGTCGAACTGAAACACGTGGCTGTCCATCAGGTTGGCACCCATGGCTATCTTGTCGCGCATCACGTCGACGTCGCTCTTGTCGAGCGTTGAGGCCCACAGCTGTTGCTTGTTGGTCAGACCCGCCTCCATGTTGCCAGTGCCGGCGGTGCAGTCCCAGACCACATAGTCTTGCTGCCATTTGTCGCCGAGAGCGTCGCGCAGATACTCCTGCGACTTGTTGACCCATATCTCCGGTGTGAAATAAGCCCCCTTGTAGCCACGCACGTCGGGCAGCACAAGCAGGTCGGTCCGGCTGGCCATAAACTCCCAGTACACCTTGCGTGGAGTCCGCTTGTAGTGGCTCCAGAACTGGCGGTGGGCCAGCCCGTCTTTGCCCCTTTCGGGAGCGTCGGTGAACAATATCTCGGTCAGGTCGATGCCGCCGAGGATGGAGGCGCCACGGCGGACGACGTATCTGTCGTTGCAGAGCTGCACTTTGAGCCGCTCCTTGATGCAGCTGTTGTTGCCCTTCGAGAGTATGTCGGCCAGGAAGAAGTCGCGCTCGTGGATGTTGAAGCCCCTCGCGTTGTCCCACAGGCAGCCGATGGTGGGTTTCACCACCTCAAGCCACTTGTGGAATATGTGCACATAGTTGGTCTTTGTAACTTGTATCTGGGTGGCGTTGCCCTCGTGCTTGAATGTGCGGGCGATGAACTTGCGCAGGCTTTTGTCGTCCTTCTCGTAGTAATATGTTTGCAACTTCTCCCTGAACTGCCCTTTCAGCAGCCTCATCAGCTGCTTGAACTCCTTGGTGTCGTGGTCGGAGGGCTGTGTCTTCCAGTTGAAGTCGTTTTGCGAGAACACCTCCATCAGCCTTTCGTATGGCACGAAGGCTATCTTCTCGGCATCGAAAGCGCCAAGATATTTCGGTGGCATCTGCCGCTCGTTGATCTTCGATTTGCCGATGGTGAGGATGAGCTGCACGAAGCTTTCCATAGTGTCGCTGCCAGTGCCCCTCTTGGCCTCTGCCCACATCAGCCATTCCGTCTCCGCCCTTTGGCGGTCGGGGTCTGGAACAGCCACGGCAAAGTCGATGCCGACAAGTTGCAACCCGGTGTCGAACTTGCTGAAATAGTCCTTGCGCAGTTGGTCTGTTATCTGTTCTTCCTTTGCCGTTGTGCTGTATGCCATGGCTTCTGGTTTAGGTGTTGTTTTGGTTCCGACCTCAAAGTTAATCATTTTGTGGCGAATGGCAAAATATATGCGGCGTTTTTTCGGCACAGCGGCCTTGCTCGTCCGTCATCCCCCATCCAAGCCTCACCAGTGGATGTTCTGGGGCATGAAACTGGCTCTGCCATCATCGTTTCACAATTGAGGGCGCAACAGTCCACAATTGAGGGCACCAACGGCTCACAATTGTGAACCGAACGTCCCACAATTGTGGGACGTTGATTGCAGTGCCCCCATTGCAGGATAAACCTTGCAGCGGTGTGTCAAAAGGTCGCCTTCTGCGGACGACAAATCATACCCCACATAATGTGTTTAATCACGGGGCATGGAACCCCCTAAAGTCGGAATGTGCTTAACCACGCGATATGAAACCTCCGAATGCAGAGTGCGGCCCTTGTGGCCGTCCGCATCCACATTGCATATCAGTTGTGGGTGCGGACGGCCACAAGGGCCGCACCCTGCAAGAGGTACATTCACTTTGCGAAAGTTGAGCACATCGTTCAAGTTTCTGAAGTGCATAATCCATTGTAATCCAATGGCAGTGAAGCCGTAGGGGCATGATTTATCATGCCCGAGACACTGAATTATTGCCATTGGCGGGCATGTGTTCGGCACAATCTACCTGCCCAATCCCGACAAGGCCACACGCTGGCATGATAATCCCAAATCGGCCATTAGGACGCGCCTTTCAATAAAGGTCGGTTCTAAAAATTATGTCGAGCTGGATTTTGAGTTTGTGCGAGTAGATT
>CAZRSL010000072.1:0-14150 GCA_964602785.1 uncultured Prevotella sp. | reverse complement strand
TTTTTTGCTCTTCCGACATTTGGAGTGATGCGCGATGGCATTGAGCCTGGAGAACCCATCAGTTGCTATTATCACTCCAAATGTCGGGTGACCCTATTTTGTTTGAACCCAAATCGGTCGTGTAAAGCAGATGATGTCTCCGACATCATTTTTTTGAAAGACGCTCAATCACTAATATTGGCCTCTTCGACGCGGTAAAACACCCATATAACGCCACAAAATCAACCCAAAAAGTAAAAAAAAACACTTTTTCTTTGCAGTTTTAGCAAAAGTGCTTATCTTTGCACATATAATTTTTGAATTATTTATAAACCCTAATAAACCTAAGTTAATTTATCATCTATGAACCAAATCAAGAAAGCATTATTTGCTTTAGCGCTTGGACTGGTCAGCATCAGCGCAAGTGCACAGAGTTTGCAAGGCACGGTGAAGGATGAGACGGGTGAACCATTGATTGGCGTAAGCATATCAATCAATGGCAATGCAGTGGCTGTTACCGACATGGACGGCCACTTCACCATCCCCAACGCCAGCTCCGGCCAAACGCTCAACGTGTCCTACATCGGCTACAAATCGCAGGATGTCAAAGTGGGCTCAAACCGCAACATCAGCATTGTGCTGAAAGAGGACAACGCCAACCTCGACGAGGTGGTGGTCATCGGTTACGGCACTATGAAACGCCGCGACCTGACTGGAGCCGTAGCATCGGTCAAAGGCGAAGATCTCGCCAAGAACCCTGTCTCCAACATTGCTCAGGCTCTGCAAGGCCAGTTGCCTGGCGTGAGCGTAACGTCACAAGACGGTCGCCCAGGCGCAACAATGTCAATCCGCGTGCGTGGTGGCGGCTCCATCGTGGGCAGCAATGACCCACTCTATGTGGTTGACGGCGTGCAGGTGAGCCGCATCGACGACATCCCCGCCGACGACATCGAGAGCATCGACGTGCTGAAAGACGCAGCCTCGACAGCCATCTACGGTGCACGTGGCGCCAACGGCGTCATCCTCATCACCACAAAGAGCGCTAAGGCCGGCAAGGCTACCGTGAAGTACAACATGTACTACCAGTACAAGGAGAAACCAGACCAGCTCGACGTGATGGATCCTTACGACTACGTGCTCTGGACATGGTCGTATGCCACCGCCTACGGAGAGAGCTACGGCAACAACGTGGCCAAATACTTCGGCCTCGGCTCTGCCAACGGCAACCACCTGGAGGAGTACCGCAACATGAAGACTCACAACTACATGGACGACCTGAACGGCTCTTCCCACGCTTGGAACCACGACCTGTCGCTCAGTGGCGGCAATGAGCACACCACTTACTACGCCTCAGTCAACTATCTCTACGATAAGGGCTCGCGCATTAACACCGGTTTCCGTCGTTGGAACGCCAACCTCAAGCTCTCGCAGGACATCACCAAGAACTTGAAGTTCAACGTTGACGTGCGCTACAGCGAGATGCGCTTCCGTGGCACCCGTTACAATCTGGCAGGCAGTGCTTACACCTTCCGCCCGATCGACACTCCGCTTGGCGAGGACGACCCCACCTATTTCGGCAACGGCAACTCCACTGTGGAGCTTGCACTTAGCCCAGTCCGGACGGCCTTGAACTATGACCAATACAACGACATCAACCGTCTGCGCGCAAACACGGGCCTGACTTGGACTCCAATTAAGGACCTCACAGCCCGCACCGAGCTGACCCTTGGCCGCTCATGGAGAGAGCAGAGGTATTGGGACGGCGGACAGGCCGACCAAGGCTACAGTGAGGCCGACCTGACCAAATCCAACAGCTACAACGTGCGCTGGACAACGACGGTGAACTACAAGATACCAGGACTTGGCGACGACCACAGCTCGACCGTCTTGCTCGGCAACGAAATCCTTTCGTCGAAGACCAACACAAGTGTGATGAAGGGTTACGGCTATCCAACTGAGTTCACGATGGACCAGGCTTTCGCCCAGTTCAACATGACTGGCACCACCAGTGCCAGCGCCGGACGTGACAGCTTCTCCAACACCATTGGTGAACCCAACCACACCACATCATGGTTCGGGCGCTTGAACTACTCCTACCTTGGCCGATACTTGCTGACCGGCACGTTCCGCGCCGACGGCAGCTCGAAGTTCGCTCCCGACAACCATTGGGGCTACTTCCCGGCTTTCGCTGCCGCTTGGCGCATTAGCGACGAGCCGTTTATGAAGAGCGCAAGCACGTGGCTGAGCAACTTGAAGTTGCGTCTCTCTTACGGCGAGTCTGGCAGCGACGACATATCGGCCGCAATGTGGCGTGAGACATGGACAACCTCCACAATCAATGTGGACGGATCGAACAAGACCATCTACATTCCAGGCTCCATGAAGGGCAATCCCGACCTGAAATGGGAGACAACCGTCAGCCGCAATGTCGGTATTGACTTCGGATTCCTGAATGGGCGCATCAATGGCAGTTTGGACCTCTATTGGAACAATACCAAGAATCTGCTCATGGTGGTGCCTATCAACGAGGCCAGCGGCTACAGTTACCAGTACCAGAACGTGGGCAAGACCTCTAACAAGGGTATTGAGTTTGCCATCAACTACAACATTATCCGCACCAAGGACTTTAACCTCTCATTCAACGCCACATACAACTACAACCGCAACAACGTGGAAGAGCTTGTCGACGGCGTTACAGCCGACGCACAGACATGGTGGGGCTCGTCAATGCGACTGCCGCACTACGACTATATGATCCGTGTGGGCAAGCCGGTGGGAACAGTGCAAGGTTTCAAGAGCCTCGGTTTCTACACAGTCGACGACTTTGACTACTCCAATGGCATCTACACCCTGAAAGAAGGCGTGCCAGACATACAAGGCATTGTCAACTATCCTGCCGACGCCTACAAGAACCATAAGCCAGCTGGGCAGAACGCATATCCAGGCGTGGTTAAGTTTGCTGATGTCAACGGCGACGGTGTCGTCAACGACGACGATGCTACTGACATTGGCCATCTGGTGCCGAAGCACACTGGTGGCTTCAACATCTTGGGCAGCTGGAAGAGCCTCGACTTCACTCTTGGCTTCACATACGCAATCGGAGGAAAGGTGTACAATGCAAATGCCATGCACGACATGATGGGCAACAAGGACAACATGCTCGGTGCCAACCGTCTGGCCCTGGTGGCCGACACTTGGAGGTCGTACAACGTTGACGCCAACGGCGACCTGTATGAGGTATACGACCCGACAGAACTGACTGCCCTCAACGCCAACGCCAAGTACGCACTGGCTTACTCTGAGTATGGCCTCGTGTCGTCGCAGTTCATCGAGGATGCCTCCTACCTGCGCCTTCAGAACCTCACCGTGGGCTACACTCTGCCTAAGAACTGGACAAGAGCCATCGGTATATCCAACCTGCGCTTCTACTTCACGGCTTCCAACCTGTTCTGCATCACTGGCTATAGTGGTCTTGACCCAGATGTCAACACCAACCCGAACGCCGGCAACGGAAGCTCAAGCATTTTCCCAACGCCGAACTACGACTATCAGGCTTATCCTAAGACACGCTCTTACACATTTGGCTTGAACTTAACATTCTAACACTGAAAGGATTACATCTTATGACTAACAAATATTTATATATTGCGCTTTGCGCCGCAGGTGTACTCGCTGGTGCCACTTCATGTAACGACTACCTTGACACGAGCTCGCCATCCACTGTTGACGCAAACTTCGTGTTCTCCAACATGACCACTGCGCAAGCCGCTATGGACGGTGCCTACGAGGAGTTCCGTTCATTCCTGAACTCTGATGTGTTCGGAGATGGTATATTCTATTCCAACGATGTAGCCGGCTCCGACATCGAGCGCCATCCCGAGGCCTTCTCTAACCAGCCAGGTCGCCACTATCCTGAGAGCTTTTATCAGAACGGGACTTACACCAGCCAGTATAACCTGCTTTCCTACTTGAAAGAGGATGGTGTTTATGCCGATGCCTACACCGTAATCAGCAAGGCTAATGCCGTAATCTACGGTATTCAGCAGTCTGAGGCTTACGCTGCGTTCTCCGAACTGACCGAACCCACTGCCATGAGCCAACTCTACGGCGAAGCTGTGGCCATGAAAGCTTCAGCCTATCGCGAGCTCATCAAGAACTGGGGCGACGTACCATACGCTGCTGCCTACGGCGAAGTGCCAGGCGGCTTGGCTTCACGCGACTCCATCTATGATGTCATTCTCCAGCAACTTCAGGACGTAGAGCCTCTGATGTACAACCTTGGCAACGCCACTGGCCACGACAACTCCTCCAAAAACTACTTCTCAAAGCAGTATGTCGACGGTCTGATTGGCCGAATTGCTCTTGAGGCTGGTGGCTACCAGACTCGTCGCGGCGATGTAACACCTCTCGACGGCAATGGCAACCCCATCACTATAGAGAGACTCGCCGGAAGCCAAGACAACAATGGGGCTTCTTATGGCCGGCGTTCCGACTATCAGAAGTACTATGAACTTGCCAAGACATACTTCAAGAAAGTTATCGACAACCCCGGCAGTGCCAAGTTCGACAGCTCGGAGGGCGGCTTCGCCACATTCTTCACTCAGATGCACGAGGGCGACGCCAACTACGCCGACGAGTCGATCTACGAGGCTCCGATGCAGCAGGGCGGTGGCAACGACGCCCGCCCGTACTCTTTCGGTCGTCCGTCGAGTGGCGGCTCCCGCAATGCCTATCCTTGCAAGTCATACGGCCAGGGACGCATTAACCCGGCATTCTACTATGGCATGTTTGATCCCAACGACGAGCGTCGTGACCTTGCTTGCACTGTTACAGGTTCTACTGGCAAGGGCGTGGAAAAGCTTATTCCGCTAAGACCTAACTCTAAGGCTGACGGAGGCGGAATATCCTACAACAAATGGGACGAGAACCGCCAAGCTACTGTCTGGACAGCCAACCAGCGTAAGTCCGGCATCAACGTGCCATATATGCGTCTGAGCGAAATATATTTAGGCTATGCCGAGGCTTGCGCCGCCACTGGCGACAACAGCAACGCCAGAACCTATCTCGACTTGATACGCAACCGTGCGTTCCCAAGCGGCAAGGCCAACACCGACCAGTTCATCGCCAACCAGGGATCCCTGCTTCGTGCTGTCATAGCAGAACGCGGCTTTGAGTTTGCTGGCGAGGGCGACCGTCGCTGGACGCTCATCCGCACTGGCCTCATTGGTGAGAAGGTAAAAGAGGTGAAGGAACTCACCCGCAAGATGCTCGACGGTCTGGAGACCAACGGCTACTACACATTCGACAACGGCAACACTATCTCCAACTATATCTGGACCAAGCTTGTCAACGGCAAGAGCCTCATCGGCCACCGCCTCATCACTGCGGCTCCAGCAGGCGAGGACGACGGTTCCGACGCTTACGCCATCCAGCATCCTGGTTGGCGCGGTCAGAACAACGACTGGGAGAGCTACGGTCTCAGCTATGGCTCGTCAACTCCTAAGACAAACCTTGCCATCAAGGGCTTGTTCAGATACATCGACCCGAATGGCACCGAGGCTGCACAGCTTGAGGCCAACGGCTACACGAGGGTTGACTGGGGAGCAGAGCTCGCCAAGTACGACGATGAGTACTATCACTATCTCTTCCTCGACTACGACTACACCTCGGCTCCAATTTATCTCTGGCCGTTCACGCCCAACACAATTACCAATGGTGGCTTCACCAACGGCTACGGCTTCAAGAACGAGTAATTTGAAGTTGAAGTTGAAATAGATATTCCTAACCATCGCCCCGCACCAACAGTGCGGGGCGTTTTTGTTACCATCCCATCGCCACGCAATGTTATTTTATCCTAAATAGGATAATCCTAAATAGGATAAAAACAGGAAAAGCGTTATCTTTGCACCATAAAACAGAGGCGATATGAATCCATTTATAACAAAGGGGTATGGTGGCCCCAAGCTTTTCTGCGACAGGGAAAAGGAAACAGCCGACATCGTGAGCTTGCTCACCAATGGCAACAACATTGCCATAATCTCGCCAAGACGAATCGGCAAGACCGAGCTGATTTGCCATTGCTTCAATCAGCCAGAACTTCAAGGGCAATACAACACATTTCTCATTGACATATATTCGACAAAAGACATTCGCGATTTCGTCAACGCTTTTGGCAAGTCGATTCTCGACACGCTGAAACCTCTTGACCGCCGTGTCTGGGAGGCTTTTACGTCCACTCTGAAATCGGTTCAGGCTAAACTAACCTTCGACATCAACAATAATCCCTCGTGGAGCATAGGCCTCGGCGACATCAGCAACCCGGCAGCGACGCTCGACGAGATATTCGCATACCTCAACAAATCTCAAAAGCCGTCGATAGTGGCCTTCGACGAGTTCCAACAGATAGCCAACTATCCCAATGGCAGCAATATGGAAGCCATGTTGCGCACCTACATTCAGCATTGCAACAACGCCACATTCATCTTCGCCGGCTCTAAGCGCACGCTAATGACCGAAATCTTCTCCTCGCCGGCCCGCCCGTTCTATCAGTCGGTCATGCCTCTGGGTCTGCGCAAAATACCAATGGAGGTGTACACCGAGTTCGCTTGCGCTAAATTCGCCGACAACGGCAAGCAAATAGACGCTGATGCCGTTGAGGATGTTTACACGAGGTTCGACGGTGTAACAGCATGCCTGCAGCGCATGATGAACGTGCTGTTTTTGCGCACTCCCTCAGGTGGCACAGCGACAGTTGACGACGTTGACGATGCGCTTGAATATATAATCGACTTGTTTGAGGACAATTTCCAAGGGCTCTACGACCAGATGCCATCCAAGCAGAGGGAGGTGCTGCGAGCCATAGCCAAAGAGGGGCGGGCAAAGGGAATAACCAGCCGAGACTTCATAAAGAAATACCATTTGCAAACAGCAAGCACGGTTTCGGCCGCCATTCGAGGGCTGATGGAGAAAGATTTGATAACCTCAGATAAAGGTGCCTACATGGTGTACGACCAGTTTTTCGGCCTTTGGTTAAAAAGGAAATGACGGTGCAACTTGGTGGCAGACGCTTGTAGACGCTAACTCATTTTTCTGAAGCAACACAGAATCCTGTCAGTAAACACTATTCTACACGTAGGGGCATGATTTATCATGCCCGTCATTGGCAAAATGGCAGTGTTTCGGGCATGACAAATCACGCCCCTACGGTTCAAAAGCCTTTGGCTTTCAATAGATTATGTATTTCCTAAACTTGAATGCGAATAAATAAAACAGGAGACATCCGCCATCAACAATGGCTTTGCCTCCTGTCTCACCTAACTACCTAATATTGTCTAACCTACATTATTCTCGCGTAAGCTGTTGAAAACTGCCAATGTTGACTCCACTTGCAGGGTGCAGTCCTTGTGGCCGTCCGCATCCACATTGCCTATCGGTTGTGCGGCGGACGGCCACAAGGGCCGCACCCTGCATTGGGATGTTTTCCGCTGTATGCGGATTATCATTTGCCTAATTCATTTATCAATTGGGATGCTGAATGTCCAAATGGCAGTCATTGACGTCGTCGGTGATTACTGCCGGTCTGCCGTCGGGACTGATTAGCGCGAAGCGCACGCCGTCGGCATAGAGCCCGTCCACGTGGCGGGCATATAGACCGTAGCTCGGAGTAGAGCCCAGCCTCTTTGGCTCTGGGTAAGTGGTGTTGAGTTCTGGGTAGGTCTTGCCCTGAGGGAATGCCGTGCCGCCCCCGCGATATTGGCAGTAGATGTTGCTAAGCCTGATATTGCGTAGCGGATGGTCAGGCATGCCGGTGATAATGATGCCCGCCATGGTGTCGCAGTCGAGAGCCACCACATTGTTAATGTAGATGTCTGCCCCATAGCTTACGTCGGTGTTCTCCTTAGGTCCGCGGTTGCGTTTGCCAGTAGTTATGTAGATGGCATATTGCTTTACGTGGGTCATCGATATGTTGCTCACCACCACGTTCTCCATCCGCCCCTGGTCCACCTCCTCAAAGGCCAAACCACGACTGTCCATCAGCGTGCAGTTGCTGATGGCTATGTTGCGAAATCCGCCGTTGCTCTCGGTGCCCAGTTTTATACGTCCCGTAGCGTTGCCGCGCGGGTGGGGCTGGTAGGTGCCGTCGATGAGCGTGCCCATCTTGAAGCCCGTTACGGTGCATCCCGTAACGGTTATATTCTCCGTGGCCACAGCTTTCTTCAGAGCGTAGGAAGCCTTGAGCACTATGCCATCATCGAAGGGTGAGTTGATTTTGCAGTTGCTCATGGTGATATATTTGCAGCAGTCTATGTCCACTCCGTCGCGGTTGGTGTCGATGGTAAGGTTGTCGATGGTGCCCAAGTCGCAGCCCGTCATTATTATGGCGAAGTGGCCCCCACGATAGATTGTGAAGTCGCGCAGGGTTACGCCGCGGCACAGCTTCAGCGCTATGGCCTTGTCGCCTTTGCCGATGCTGCCGCCCATCACGCGACCACCCTTTTCGGTATCGCGTCGGGTCAGCCCCTCACCGTCGATGGTTCCGTAACCAGTAATGGCAATGTTATGCTGGCCTTCGGCCCATATAAGGCTGTTGTGGAAGTAAGTATGGCCCCCATCCTGGTATTCGGGAAAGTTGAATGGCTCACTCGGGTCGTAGGCCGTGCTGTCCTTGGTGGCCAGAATAACCGCGCCCGACTCTAAATGCAGCTCAGTGTTGCTTTTCAGGCGGATGCTTCCGCACAGGTAGGTACCAGCCGGCACCACCACCCGGCCACCGCCCCGAGCTTCTGCGGCTTCAATCGCCGCGTTGATGGCTTTACTGTCGAGCGTCTTGCCGTCGCCCTTTGCTCCATAGTCCTTCACTTGGAAGTCGGCAGCCCGGACCGCGGAGCACAATGTGAGCAGCGCGAGTAATGGTATGACATGTTTCATAATGCCTCTCCGTTTTAATCGGTAGCTTAGAAACCTCGCACCATTTTATCTGGTGCGAGGTCTTAATATTGCTTAGTAGTTCGAATTTTGAATCAGGATGCCATTCGAAACGTCTATCTGCGACTGTGGTATTGGCCAGTACTCGTGGGCTGGTTGCCAATGGCAGATGGCATCAGAGATTGTCGGGTCGAGAACGAGTCCTTCGAGCTTACTCATTATGTGCCATCTCCTCATGTCGTAGTAGCGAATAAGCTCGAATGGGGTCTCACGTCGGCGCTCGTCGCGAATGTACTGTCTCATCTCTGTCTGGCTCATGCCTGTTGGACAGTTGTCCACTTTGGCACGTTGGCGGATTTGGTTGACCCATTGCTCTGCCTCTGCTGTGTTTCCAAGTTCATTGGCAGCCTCAGCGCGCAGTAGCAGCATCTCGCCCCAACGCAAGTAGACGATGTCGACATCGCTTCGGGTACTCCCCGACCAATGGTCGGCTGCCGTATAGTAAGGAGTGAGCCATTTCAGCATGCGCTTGCCCGTGATACTCGATCCTATCTGCACCGATTCTCCGCCTTCCCACTGGTGCATAATTGTTGTAGCAGGTTGCCCCATGGCTACACCCTCCGTTAGTCTGATGTCGTTGGCTTCATACATATCGGTAAGATTTGAAACGGGGTAGAAGCAACCATAGTTACCGTATCTGAAGTCCATCAAATTGTAGTTGTCGGGAGCCAAGAACTTAACAGAGAAGATGATTTCCTGACTGCTTGGCTGCTTGTTAGAAATGAATATTCCAGGGTAATCGCTGTCGAGGGAATAGCCAGTTATCTGTCCAATAAGGTCGTAGGCACTTTGCACATCGTCCTTATGGGCTATGTTGCCGTCGCTTCCGTAGGCATGGTACATCAACATTCGGGCTTTCAGTGCTCGGGCAGCCCCCTTGGTGGCTCTACCTGTAGCCATATAGGTCTCATCGCTAAGTTTACTAATGGCTTGGTCGATGTCGGAAATAATCTGCTGATAGAGTTCCTCGTTGGCCATCTTAGGCTGGTCTTGATTCTCTATGGTTGTAGTGTGATTAACGTATGGCACTTCTCCGTAGAAAAGCCACAGCAGATAGTAAGAATATGACCTTAAGAACAGTGCCTCACCTTCATACTCGTCGCGGTAGTCGGTCATGTCGGAGCCTTCGTAAGCTGCAAGGTGATCGAGGAATATGTTGATGGTAGCTATGGCACTGTAACAGTTGCTATATACGCCGTCAATCAGACCTGTTGTTGAAGGGTCGAAATTGTCCTGCTGTATCATTAGTGCATTATAGTGATAAACTGATGATGGATCCCCGTATGCATTGTCGGTTAGACAATCAAATGCTGGGACGACCCAAGATAGAAAGTCACCTTGCATTCCGTGATAACAGGCAGTGAGAGCGGAGCTGAAGTCGCTCCTACTCTTCCAGAATCCCGCTTCCGAAGGCTCATTAAGCGGATCGGTGTCGAGCACGTTAGAGCATGAAGTCAAACCCAGAAGAGCGACTGTGACAATGCTCATCAAATATAATAATGTCTTTTTCATATCAGTTCAAATCTTTGAGTTCTTACCATGTAATGTTGATTCCAAAAGAATAGATTTTATTCTGCGGATAGTAGACAAGTCGAGTGTTGGATTTTGACGTGTAATTCCTTTCAGGATCACCACCTTCAGGGAAGTTGGTTATTGTGATGAGATTGTCGCCTGAGAAGTAAACGCGTAGCCGGTCGATGTGCCACTTCTGGGTTAGATTACGTGGCAGAGTGTATCCAAAAGTAATGTTCTTAACGCGGAAGTAGGAACCATTATGCAGATAATAGGTGCTGGTTCGGGTGTTCTTTGTGCCGCCCATATTGTCGTAATAGAGCTTGGGATACTTGGCACCGTATGGATTTTCCTCAGTCCACATGTGCTTGAGATATTCCTTGCTGACAGGTGAGCCCTGGCGGAAAGGACGGATGCCCCATCCGTCGGCATAGTGGTTGACACCTTGTACGCCTTGCCCAAGGAACGAGAAGTCGAATCCTTTCCATGCAGCTCCCAGTGTTACACTATATTCCATCTGTGGAAAACGGTGGCCAACTATGTGGCGGTCATCATCGTTGACAACGCCATCGCCGTTCCAGTCCAGATACTTTATATCGCCTGGTACAGTGCGGTCGCTGTACTGCTTTGGCGAGTTGGCTATCTCCTCCTCGTCGGCGAAAATGCCAATGGCCTCCAGCATATAAAACGACCCGTAAGGTTCACCCTCACGATATATAAGTCCACTGCTTATTTCATCTGACCCATACTTTGTCAGTTCATTCTTGGTGTGCTCCACATAGAACCCGGCGTTATATTCAAGGCCGCTGAATGTGCCGCTCTTAACTACGTTGGTGTAGTTGACGCTGAGTTCAACACCAGAATTCACCATCTCGCCGCCGTTAATGTAGGGAGCTGTCAGAGCCAGGATGTAGTTGCCTTGAGCTTTGCGCAGAATGTCTGTTGTCTTTTTGCGATACCAGTCGAACGTAACGTTGAGGTGTTTGAACAGTGTCAGGTCCCAACCAATGTCAAGTATCGATGTGCTTTCCCATTTCAGGTTGGGATTGCTGATGGCCTCCTGGGCAACACCGCTTGACAGGGCACTGTTGTCAAACGAGTAGTCATGGCCTGTAACTACGGTGGAATAGTAGGAGTAAAGGTCGATGTTCTGGTTGCCCAGCTTACCGTATGATGCCCTAATCTTGAAGTTGTTGAGCCAATCCCAATTGAGGTCTCTCACAAACGGTTCTTCTGTTACGCGCCATGCGGCCGATGCTGACGGGAACCATCCCCAACGGTTGTCTTTGGCTATGCGCGACGAGCCATCATAGCGGGCGTTGAACTCAAACAGGTAACGTTGCATGTAGTTGTAGTCGAAACGGAAGAAAAGCGACTCAAGCCCCCATTCGTGGGCATTGCCACTGTTAGTAACGGTGGAAGTTGTGCCAGCGTCGAGCTCGTGAAGATTGAAGTCGAAATCCTGACGGTATCCGCTAAGATAGTCGTATCGGTACTTTTCTACGTTGAAACCAGCAAGAGCTGATATGTTGTGCGCTTTGTTCTTGCTCTCCCAATCGTATTTCAGGTATGTGTAGTAGTTCAGATAGGTGCTTGAATACATTGTGTCATCAAGACCATCGCCACCAGAGTTGATGACACCGCCGTATTCGTGACTATGATAGTAGTACTCCCTTACGTTAGTGGTGCGCCAGTCCTTATTGTGATCGGTGTTGTAGCGGATTGCACCCTTGTTATACCATGAAAGTCCTTTCAATATGTTTACTTGCAGCCAAGCCTGAACATTGACGTCTGTGTCTTCGTATTTCTTAAAGTAGTGGTTGTCGATGATGGCATACATGTTTTTGTTACCTCCCTCAGTGGGATAAGCCTTGTAAGTGTAATATTTTTCGCCGTCAACATAGAACCAAGGCTTGTATGTGGGAGCCTGTGAGATAGTTGAAAGCAATGCGTCAGTGTCGCCTTGGCGGGTCTGCTGCCGTTTACTGCGACTGCCGCTGAAGTAGATGCCAAACTTCAGGTACTTGTTTATTTCGCTTGTCAGGTCGAATGCTGCGTTAAACCTCTTATATTTCTGTGCCTTCTCAACGCCAGGCTGGTTGATGGCTGAGAGCGAGACATTGTATGATGTTTTGCCCACGCTGCCAGAAATGCTTGCGTTGTGAGTCTGCACAAAAGCGGGATTGATAAACCAATCGAGCCAGTCGAAACTTGGGTACTCATCAGAACCGTTAGAATTTTCGTAGGCTGCTATCTGCTCATCGGTGTAGCAGTTGGCAGTGTTGCCCGAATTCCTGCGTGCTATGTTATAATACTTCATATATGTGGGCGAATCCCATACCAAATCGAGCATAGTAGTGGGCGTATGGATGGCGTAGTTGCCATTATAGGTTATGCTCACCTTTTCTTTTGTCTCCGAACCATCCTTTGTAGTTATAAGTATCACGCCGTTGGCGGCACGCGAACCGTAGATGGCTGCCGAGGCTGCGTCTTTCAACACGGAAACGCTCTCTATCATGTTTGGATCGAGGGTCGACAGGTCGCCTTCCACACCGTTGATAAGAATCAGCGGGTTTGAGCCAGCTGATGAATAGGTGCCCTGACCACGGACACGAATCTGCACGTTCTCATCACCAGGCATACCTCGGTCTGACGTGATGCGCAGACCTGGCATCTGGCCTTGAAGCATTGTACTGGTGTTGGCCACGGGTCGTTTTGTCAGTTCGTCACCATTAACCACCGAGACCGACCCAGTGAGGTTGACTTTTTTCTGTGTGCCGTAACCCACAACAACGAGCTCGTCGAGGGCCTGCATATCATCCTCGAGCGTAATCCTCACGTTGCTGCCTGTCGCTTTCGACTCGTAGGTCTTGAAGCCGACGTAGGAGTAGACCAGTGTACTGCCCTGCGGACAGTCAATGGAGAAATGGCCGTCGAGGTCGGTTACAGTGCCCTTATCAGATCCTTTCACTTTCACAGAGACGCCTATCAGCGGCTCGCCGTTTTGGTCTGATACCGTTCCTTTCACCTGATTGCCTTGCGCAAAGACTTGCGCCGATAGAAGAATGCAAAGTAGGCTAAACAGAACCTTTCGCACTTTTGAATAGCAAAGATTTAGTTTCATATAGAATTGGTATTAATTAAAATTGTTGTGTTATCAGATTAAGTGTCATGTCGGGTCGTTGTCTGGCTTTTATGGTTTTGGCCGCTGTGGATTATTGACTTATGTGCAAAAGTCTTGCAGCCTATATGGTGGAGGTATTCCCACCAAACTTGTTGTGTCATATATTAGCCAGTCGGAATTGTTATATGTTCGTTTCATTTATGCGGAAAGGTTAGATGATTATTTTTGTTGCAAATTAACTCATTTTAATTTTGTGTTGTTTACAAATTCATCCCACATTTTTGCAATATTCTCCAAATCTCAGTTAAATCATAATGCCATTCAGTTCTCACGTTTTGTAGGCATGATAGTCCACACATTATTAATATGAATATCCGCAATTATCCAAATGTAGGAGGGTGTATCATAATTCAACCCAAATCAGTCGTTAGAAGCAGATGATGCCGGAGGCATCACCGCTCGATAACCGTGGGTGCTTGCACCCACGGAATCACAGGCTCTCCAAACAATCGACCCTATCGGGGTCGCCCCTCTGTGTCAGGGAGTTGCA
>CAZRSL010000071.1:0-14156 GCA_964602785.1 uncultured Prevotella sp. | reverse complement strand
GTAGTTCTCGCCCTCGGCGGCCTCCTTCAGGTTTTCGGGAGTGCTCTTTATGTCGCCGCCCTCAAGCAGCTTGAACCACATTTTGGCGTGCTCCTTCTCGTTGTTGGCCGTCTCCTCGAATATGGCGGCTATCTGCTGGTAGCCATCCTTGCGGGCCTTCGACGCGAAGTAGGTGTACTTGTTGCGAGCCTGGCTCTCACCTGCAAAAGCGTCTTGCAGGTTCTTCTCTGTTTTTGTGCCTTTCAGATCTTTCATAATGCTTTTGTTATTGTTGTTCGAGTACAAAATTACACAAATAATCAATAAGTTCCAAACTTTTTTGTAATTATTTCAATTATTTGTAGGCCGTCTAATTTCCACATTAATGACACTCCAGTTTTGCAGAATGCAGTGGCACATCCTGTGCAGGCCATAAAACAAAAATAATATCCTTGTATAAACGTAGGGGCATGATTTATCATGCCCGTCATCAGCAAACCTTCCGCGCTTTCGAGGGCGTATCAAAAATCTATAAACAAGCAATTAAGGTCAGTTCTAAAAATTCTGAAATAAAAATAAACATGAAAGGTCATTCTATCAATTCGGCTGTATTTTGGTTTCTGCGGCATCTTTTTGTAAGTTCGCTCGGTCGTGTAGCCCGCTACACTCCCTCGTTCACTTACAAAAATCTACTCGCACAAACTCAAAATCCAGCTCGACATAATTTTTAGAACCGACCTAAACAAGCAATTAAGAGAATTCAGCCTTGATTTCTCCCACTGCAGGGGCCGTGCCTTGTGCCGGCCCTAATTAATGTTCGACCTATTTAAAAGCGGTAATGACATTGTTTTAGGGCCGGCACAAGGCACGGCCCCTGCAGTGGATTACTGTTCATAGCTTAGTCTATGACGGACAAGATTAATTGTGGTTGGACAATATTTGATTTATGATACACCCTCCCACATTCGTTGCGTGTGATATTTGAATGATTGTGGATATTCATATAAAACAATGTACACCTGCATTATCCATAGACTGTATCCACTTGTAGTGGCCGTCCCTTGTGGCGGCCATAAAGCGATGTTTTTTCCTATATTAAAATAGGCCGAACATTAATAATGGCCGCCACAAGGGACGGCCACTACAAGTGAGCATTCTATTTACATTCATTTGAAATCAATGAATGATGCAAGCCAAACAGCAGTGTCTTCACTTGGGCTTATTGCTCTACTTCCCCATCACGACCTTCTTGCCGTTGTGGATGTAGAGGCCTTTCTGCGGACGGCCTGACGCCTGTGTGCCGTCGGGGCGATACCACTTGCCGTCGGCCTCAGGCCATTTCGATGCCACATTATTAATATTGGTGGGTGTCGAGGTCAAGAACTTCCGCAGCTCGTAGAGTGCGGGCAGTGCGCGACCAGTCTCGTTGTCCCACAGGCCGGCGTTATACCAGTCGCTTGTGGTCTGCTGCGAACCAGTGTGGCCATACTCGTTGGCCTCCATCATCCACCAGAACAGGCCGGTGGCGTTGCTGTGGCGGTTGAGGGCAGATATGAGCGAGTCGGCGAAGAGCCTCTGGCCCTCGTCGCTGATGGGGAAGGTGGACGAATAGTCGTAGCTGACCGAGGACGGCTGCCACTTGTGGTAATAGCCCGTCTCCACTATCCACACGGGCTTGTCGGCTGTGCCGTAGCTGTCGTCGGCAGAGGCGAACCACGAGATGCGATCCTCGAGTTGCGAGAGCGAGCCGTGGTAGTAGGGATAGTAGCTCAGCCCGATGATGTCGTAGCTGACGCCGAGCGTGTGCATCTGCTGATAGAAGTTGTAGAGCACGGCTGAGTTGGCCACCCGCTCGGTGTGGATGATGATCTTGGCCTGAGGGCACACAGCGCGGCAAGCCTCGGCAGCCCGCTTCAGCAAGGTGCCGAAACGCTCCCAGTTGGCCGAGTTGCCCATGTAGCACTTCTTTGGCGACGTGGTGTCGCGCTCGCCCCATAGGAAGCCGTAGCTAATCTCGTTGCCAGTCTGTATGAAGTCGGGAGCGCAGCCCGCCGCCACAAGGGTGTCGAGCACCTGGTGGGTGTAGTCGTAGATTTGCTGCGCCAGTCCGGTGTCGCTTAGCGACTTCCAAGCGTCGGGTGTCCACTGCTTCGACGGGTCGGCCCAGGTGTCGCTGTAGTGGAAGTCGAGCAACAGGCTGAAGCCCGCGTCCTTGATGCGGCAGGCCAGTTGCTTCACATAGCTGAGGTCTTGCACCACGCCCTGACGCTGCTCGGCGGTGGTGGCCTTGGTGGGGTCGACGAACAGGCGCACGCGCATGGCGTTCATGCCCTGCTCGCGGCAGAATGGCAGCACGCTGATGGTGGAGCCGTTCTGATCCATATATTTCGAGCCGTTCTGCTCGTAGGACGGCAGCAGCGATATGTCGCCGCCAACATACTTCTGCGCTCCGGCTGTCGAGGCCACTGCAAGCAGAGCCAAAAGAGCCAGTGTTCTGATATTCTTCATGCTGAAAACTGTTACTGATTATCAGCCACAAAAGTAATGCTTTGGCGCGAAATGGCCAAAAGTCGGGGGAGGTTTTTTGCAGAGTGTTTTTATGAACAGTAATTTCCAGCAATTCGCCAGTAATTCTCAGCAAATGATTATCCGCATACAGCTGAAAACATTCAAATGCAGGGTGCGGCCCTTGTGGCCGTCCGCATCCACATTGCGTATTGGTTGTGCGACGGACGGCCACAAGAGCCGCACGCCGCAAGAGGTACATTCACTTGCAAAAGTTCTTGACACTTAAACCACTGCGAGGCTTTTCCGTCAATAGCGAATAATCAGTTCTCAGCAATTAAATTTTAGCAAGGTGACAACGGCATCAATTAAAGGAATATCCGTCGTCAACGATGACAAAACCAAGCCACAACCGTCATTATAAAGGATAAAAACAACTGCTTAAACTATGAACAAACCTGCATTACTGCTGTTGGCGCTGATGGCGATAGGCACTATGCCCACGCTCGCCTCGCGCACAGAGACCGTGATCGACGACGGATGGATGATATACCCACAGTGCGACGTGCTGAAGAAACCGACCAAGACCGCCGTAACGCTGCCTCACTCGTGGAACCTGAAGGACGTGTTTGACGGACTGAAATACGACCGCAGCGCCTACATCTATGAGCGCAACCTGAGCCGCGGCGACGAGATGAAGGGCAAGCGCGTGTTCTTGAAGTTCGACGCTGTGAGCACTGTGGCCGACGTGTATGTCAACCAGCACTGGATAGGCCAGCACAAGGGCGGCTACACGGCCTTCTGCATGGAGCTGACCGACGTGCTCCACGACGGCGACAACAAGATAGCCGTAACCGTGAGCAACGCCTATCGCACCGACGTGGCTCCGCTGTCGGGCGACTTCAATATCTACGGCGGCATCACGCGGCCTGTACACCTCATCGTCACAGAGCAAGACTGCATATCGCCGCTCGACCACGCCTCCGACGGCATCTACATCCACCAGGACAATGTCAGTCGGGAGCAGGCCAAAATAACCGTTGAGACGGTGCTGTCGCTCCGCAGCGGTCAGGGCGGCCTCAGCCTCAAGGTCGCCGCCATCAGCCCCGACGGCAAGGAAGTGGCATCGACCACGCAGACGGTCGGTGGCGACCGCGTCAGCGTGCCCCTAAGCATAGTGAAGCCGCGCCTGTGGGACGGCAGAGTCGACCCGGCACAGTACAAGGTGCGTGTGGAACTGCAGCGCAACGGCCAAGCCATCGACGAGAAGACCGTCAGCACCGGACTGCGCTACTTCAGCGTCGACGTAGACAAAGGGTTCTTCCTCAATGGACGCCACGTCGACCTGCACGGAGTATGCCGCCACGAGGAGAGCTTCGGCCACGGGTCGCTGCTCAACCAAGAGGCCATCGACCAGGACGCTGACCTCATCTACGACATGGGAGCCACAGCCATTCGCATGGTGCACTATCCCCACTCGCGCCAGGACGTTGAGGCCTACGACCAGCGCGGCATTGTGGTGTGGTATGAGGCTCCGTTGGCAGGGCCGGGCGGATATCTGTTGCCTGGCTACGTCAGCAATCCCGACTTAGAGCAAAACGTGATGGAGTCGATGGAGGACATGATCATGCAGAACTACAACTCGCCCGCAATATGTATATGGAGCCTGTGCAACGAGTTGTCGCACAAGTACGACTCGCCCGACAACTTCCTGCGTCGGATGAACAGCCGCGCCAAAGAGCTGGACCCGCAGCGGCTCACCACATTTGCGATATGCTACGACCAGCCTGAGTTCCAGGGCATAACCGACCTGCTGGGCTGGAACAAATACTACGGCTGGTATATGGGCCAAGGCGGTGTGGGAGAATTTTTCGACCAAGCCATCAAGGACGCAGGCGGCCAGCCAGTGGGCCTCAGCGAGTATGGCGCCGCCGGAAGCTACCTGCAGCACAGCTACGACCGCGTGGCCACCAACCGCATCCACTACGAGGAATACCAGGCCCGCGTGCACGAGGACAACTGGCGCGACCTGGCCGTGAGGCCACAGGTGTGGTGCAAACTGATATGGCAGTTTGCCGACAACCCGTCGTCGATACGCGACGAGGGCGACATGCGCGGCATGAACGACAAGGGCATCGTCAGCTACGACCGCAAGACGCTGAAGGACAGCTACTACTTCTATCAGGCCAACTGGTCGCAGAAACCGATGCTCTACATCTCGGCCCGACGCTACACCAAGCGCCCCGACGAGACGACGATAGTGAAGATATACACCAACCAGAAGTCGGTGGAGCTGTGGGTGAACGGGAAGAAGATAGGCAGGGCAAAGACCGACCAGATCGGCCGCGCCGTGTTTGAGAACGTCAAACTGCAGCAGGGCGACAACAAGATAGAGGCTCGCAGCGGCAAGCTCAGCGACACCTGCACCTGGACCTACGACCCATCGCTGAAGCAGCAGAAGAAAGCCGAGGGAGCCAAGCTCGACGGGGCGGTGTGAGGGTAATGATGAATGTTGAGTGTTGAATGTTGAATTATTCAAGACTCAGCACATCAACATGTAGGGGCATGATTTATCATGCCCGCCATCTGTCTGCATTCTGCTTTCCGGGCATGATAAATCACGACCCTACGGTAAATTAACCTACTGTGAGCTAAGAATCATAGTTCATCCGGCATTAACCTGAATTATATCTCGGCATTCGAGAATTGCAAATAGACAACGGGGCGCAACCACTCTCTGTGGCTGCGCCCCGCTTTTGCATATACCTCAAATCTGCATCCATACATGAAAGATTGGAATAAAAATGCCAAATCTTTGACAATTTGCGAGTTTTTTCAACATTTACGATTCAATATGTGTTTTGCTTTAATAAAGTTTAAGAAATTATCATCTAACTTTAACATTCCTTTCGTGACGATATTATAGAAAACAAGCAAGAAAAATATCAATTACGCTTGTTATTTCAAAACAAATAGCTACCTTTGCAAAAAAGAAAGGAAGAATATGGCAATAGAAATTAAGGCGATACCTACCTTGGAAGGTAAGGATGCGGAAAGATTCATAGAGCGTGCCGACGAAGCAGAACGCAAGTTCAAAGGCTTTGAGGGCATAGAGAACACACCGGCATTTAAGGCGATGCAGAGCATTTTGCGTAAATCAGGAATGATAAGATAATGGGATTTCTTGACGAACACTGTCTATTTCAAGAGCTTACTGACGAGAAGATTGCAGCCAGTAAGCCTTTTTTATTGTGGCAATGATGATTTGGACGAATTCTTCCATGAAGATGTAACGCGCTTTACTTACAATCTCATGGGAAAAAGCTATTGTTTCGTATTGAATAATGACCCAAATACTTCTGTGTGGTGATTTCGGTACTAACAAAAGTTAATTATGGAATACTATTGATTATCAGCGAGTTATGAAAGAGTCTAAACAAATGGGTTTGATATTGTTTATAATGCAGTATTAACATATAACTTACTGATATTCAGAAAAATATAGAATAAAGTTAACAATTATAACATTCATTAAGCACAAAATCACCACACAGAACCAAATACAATAGTATGCGCATTCACGGTGTCCAATGACAGCATTCGCGTCTATGACTTACCACGCAGCAGACGCGATTACATGAAGCACATGACTCATAAGCACATGCGCAGGTATCCGGGCGTTCTTGTGGGTCGTTTGGCTGTTAATAAGGAATTTGCTCACAAAGGTATTGGCAGCGAGGCACTTCGGTTTATCAAGCAATGGTTTTTGACTCCTGACAACAAAACAGGATGTCGGTTTGTCGTTGTTGATGCAGTAAACGAGTCTAATGTCCTAAGATTCTACCAAAAGAATGGTTTTGTGTTTCTGTTTACATCGGAGGAACAAGAATTCATCTACACTGGAGGTAAGAAGGGAGAACCCATTGAAATGTCGACAAGACTGATGTATTTTGACTTAATGAATTTGTCATCAAAAAGCTAATGGACAAACTCACCAGTTGTAGGGGGGGGCAATGATTACATATTAGGCATTATTGTTGGTCTACTTTGACGCTTACCATGAACAAGACGGTTTGCGCCTTCCTTTAAAAGACCACCAACAGGTAGCTCAATGGTTAATTTCTTTGATACTTTAATGAATGGCGTTACTATCGGGCGAAATTCCCACTGACGGACAAAAGGATCATAGTATCTTTCAACGCCTAAGTGTGTGCCGAACTTTTCGTTTTTATAAGTGATGTAGCCACCATAGCGGCTTGTGTTTACATAGGGGAAGGCTGCCATATAAAACCAAGGATTACGGTTATATAATTCTCCAAATGCAGTAATACTGAAATTCGGTGAAAAAGAGTAAGTTGCAGTGCCATGGATTCCATACTGGGTAGTAACTCCAATGGCATAATACCTGTTTACATTTACCCCACCAGTGAGGGCAAGATAACTGGTATTGTAGTTAATGCTCATACTAAATCGTTGAACAGTAAGCATATTAGGGAACTCATACCGCTCTCGTGCACCTTTAAAATCGAAGTTGCCGAAAGTGGCTATTCTTCCACTTGTACCGTAGCCAAATGCATTTGGAACATCCAAAAGTCTTTCTGTCATTGCATTTGCAATCAGTGTGTTTGTTACTCGGATATTTGTATCTTGAAAGTCTATATTTAAAGGCTTTGAGGTGTATTTTTCCGTCCAAAGATTGTAAGGCAATGTCACGAATGTTGGCGTATTGATGATAGCCTCCTCGTTCTTTACAGACGGCACAATAGTATCAGCAGATGCAATTTGAACGGTATTGTCAGACTCCTTTTGCTTTGTCTCCATTGTCTTCTTCTCCGGGATTGCTCTTTTCGATATTCTTCTGTTCGATTTAGGGCGCACCTTCTTCTTGGGAGGCTTTGCTGTTTTGAATTGCACAACCCTCGTATCATGTATTATTGATTGCGCTGACAATCCTGCTGGATTTATCAGTGAGACAATCATCATTACTATAACTATTCGATAACTCATTGCCTATTTCCGGAATCTTGATGTATCTATAGTATTTTCCTTTTTTGCCTTATAGCCACCGAACTTTACAGTCAGAGATATACCGAACTGACGGTAGCAGCTAAAGTCCATTCGAAGCCATTGACCTTTATAATCAATACGTGGATTGATGATGGATGTTTCAAAGAGATCATTGCAGAACACATGGAGAACGGCCTGTTTCTTCCAAAACTGCCAGTTGAATCCCAAATTAAGATTGCCTGAACCCGGCAGATCGTAGATTGCCTGATGAGCCTTGGTGCGTATCATGCCATCAACAGTCATTGTCAGACCATACTTAGCATTAATAGTAACAATATTGCTCATCTGGGCCATTCCCATAATTATTGATCGATTGAATGGTATATCATAATAATCGTTACACTTCTCATGCGTCCATACTCCTGTAAGTGTGAGACGGGTATCGAGCCAAGAGCCAAATTTGTGTGGCAATACAGCCTGAAGACCAGCCTGCTGCTGGTAGTTAAAATTCAAAACCCTGTAAGTCTTTACGAGCCTGTCGGGACGCATATATGGTGTCTGTACGAAATAGTCATCCACATGATTGAAGAAGGCAACGAACTGGTATTTGTTTTTTAATATCCATACAAGATTGCCAGAATATTCCTTTGCTGGCTTTAGATATGGGTTACCCGTAATCTCATCATACCCGCCATTGCTATATACTGTAAAGTTGTTCATAGCCCAATATTCAGGATACTTTCTATCTGAAGTTAAGCTGAGAACCCATACGTTTGTTGGTTTTGGCACGTAAGTTAGGTTGAATGTCGGATATAGATTCCACTTGTGCCATTGTGGTGAATGATAATATTCGGCAACCAGTGATACATCAAGGATGAATCTATTGTTCCAATTTTTACCAAAACCAGCATATACATTAGCTACATCCTCAGTCTGACGCAGATAGTTTGTACTATCTTGTCCTTGATAAACCTGCAAACTGTGGTTTATCGACTGCTTATACCATACTCCATAGTTCAAACTCCAGCCCTTTGTCAACTGATGTTCTTGCGACAAGTAGTACCGCCATGTGTTCACACGCTGATCATTGTCAACTACAAAACTGAGACTTCCGTTAGGTGTAGTGCTGTTGAGACTCTGGTTCTCGGGATCATGATAATAAGTCGTTTCCAATCCGATCTTAAGACCAAATGGAGCCTGATAATCAAGATGGGCATTATGAAGCCAAGTCCGATGGCTGGTGGAAGTATTGCCATATATGCTGCCAGCGTACAATTGGCTGATGTCTCTGTGGTTATAACTACCCTGATAGGAGAAAGATATATTGTGATTATCAGCGAAATCATATTCTGCTCCGATGCGGTAGTCATGGGCAAACATCTTGGCAGAACGTACCTCTCGGTTGTTTATGTCATAAATATTACCGTCGTTTAGTATATGATGTGTTTCTTGCTTAGTAATCTGATATTCTTTGCCATGGCTGTGAAGATACATGGCGTCAAGAGAGAATTTCCCCTTATTATAAAGTATAGAGGCGCGCTCACCAAACTTGGCATTATGCAGCTGATTGTAAGCAACGACGCCCTCTCCTTCAAGGGGATAGCCATTTACTGTTTCGTTCTTCAGCCGAATGTTTACCAGAGCTCCTCGTACTTGAGCCTTAGCCGGTGCAGAATACATCACATCGACTTTTTCTATTCTGCTTGACGGCAGACTCTTCAATAACTGAGACATCTGCTCAGAGGTAAGGGACAGAACCTGTCCATTAAGCGAAATTGTCACATTGCGATTAGCCAGTAAATAGTTCCCATCTGCCTCTGTTACACCAGGCAACTCCTTTATGGCATCATAAATATTGGTGGCACCCTTCTTCTCAATCATTCTGGGCAGATCGTATGTTATAGCACTACCATGAACAACGGCTATCGGACGCTCTCCCTTGACAAGTATCTCCGGCAGATCGTGAGCAATACTGTCAATCAAAAGCGATTCGTTCTCGCTTTGAGCCCAACATTGATTAGAGCAGAAAAGCAAAATAAAGCAGACAATGGATAGCGCATTATTTGCCATAACTATTCCTCGTCATTATTCCTATATTCCAAAATGTCGCCAGGCTCACAATTAAGGACACGGCATATTGCGTCAAGTGTTGAAAATCGTATTGCCTTTGCCTTTCCAGTCTTCAGTATTGACAGGTTGGCTGTAGTTATACCCACTAACTTCGAAAGTTCATTCAATGACATTTTTCGCTTTGCCATCATCACGTCCAAATTAACAATGATCATAAGGCATTCACTATATAGTTAGTTCATTTTCTTCAGATACACTTACCGCAGCATCATATAGTAATGTAATCACAAGAAAGATTAAAGGAGAAACTATCAGATTGCTTCCGAAATGTATTTCCCTATCCCCAAATAGAATAGGTATATTAGAGGAGAACAATTCAAAGAAGGAACTGACAAATGTAATATTCCATAAGAGCTTGGCATTCTTACGCGTAAATATCTTTCTGAATTTTATTCCTTTCAGACAAAGAACTATAAGACGAGAAGAATTAAATATCATCAATAGTGACGATATGAGATAACCAAACATTTCTATATATTGAATCACAAGTACTTTTCCTTCTTCAGACCAGGCCACTTGATGAATTTGAGAATCTGCACCAATGTTAAAGTCAATGACTCCGGCCCACCTTAAGAACTGTAGTAAGACAAGAAGAAACCAGCCAGCCAATACCACCAGCACTACATAGCATGCCCTCTTTATCAGTTTATTTCTATCAAATTTTACCATTTTTGCAAACACTAATGATTATACAGCAGCAAAAATAGTCATAATAATATTAATAATCAAATATTATTTATCGCAAAACGATAAATTTAACAAAGATTAGAAATAAAGGTTTCCGCGTGAGAAATCAGTAACGGCAGCCACCACGGGGATGACTGCCGTTACATATATGAGTTAAATGCAAGTTAGAAAAAGGTTATCTCACTATCAGCTTGCGACCTTGGTGGATGTAGATGCCCTTCTGCGTCGGATGGGCAAGCTTCTGGCCGCTCAGCGTGTAGTAGGCATCGTCGGTCGGTTGCTGCGGGGCGGCTGTCTGGTCGATGCCAGTCGTAGTGGTAACGTTGGTCACGTTGTAGTTGCTGCCAGTCTTGGTGTCCTCTATCTCGAAGAAACTCGTCTCGTTGACCGACTCCACGTCGACGGTCTGCGGAGTGCCCGTGCCCACGCTGAAGACGAAGCTCACGTAGTCGGAGGCTGAGTTGATGGTGTACGTGTTGACAAACCACTGCTTGCCGCCCACGGTCTCCTGTGTTGTAATCTTGTCGCCCGGCCACGAGGTATTCTTCGGTGCATGGGTGCCGTCGCCGCCCCATGTCCAGTAGTTGAGGCCGGAGGTGGTGTTCCATCCCGACGCGTTAACGTGGACGTAGACCTTTATCTCGTGCGGCTCGAACACCTTGATGCGGTAGTCGCGGCTGATTATGTTCTGCACGGCGGAGCCTACGAGCACACCCACGCGCAGTGTGCAGTCGGAAGTGATGCTCACCTTTGCGCCGGAGGCCACGTGCGTGCCGTTGGTGGCCGAAGGCTCGGTACCGTCGAGCGTGTAGACCAGTTGCTGTGTCGCGTCGGTGGAGACGAGGGTCAGCGTGGCGTCGAAAGCTCCGCTGTAGGTGCCGCTGGGCTTGTCGACGAAGGGCTGGTTGAGGCTCTTCTCCAGATAGTAGGCATAGTCTGGGCCGCTGAGCACCTTCACATAGTTGGCCTCGCTGATGTCGCGGTTGCCCACGACGACGAGCAGGTGGCAGTTGCTTCCACTGACGAGCGAGGCAAACGAGGCCTTGTCAGAGGTCGACCCATAGTCCACGTAGCTGCTGGTATTGGTTATGCCGGCGGCTTTGCGGGCGTCGATCATTGCCTTTATCTCATTGGGATAGGCGGCGAAGTGGCGGTAGAACACGCAGGGCGTGCCCGGCATGGCCAACAGGTAGGCGTTGGCGGCCAGCGTGTCCTTCAGTATCGGGTCTTGCGTCTCGCCGCTGATGCGCTTCTCGGTGTCGTGGTTCTCAATGAACGTTACGGCATACTGGCGGTAGCTGCCACTGTCGTTCTGGTTGCTAATGAGCGGCCAGTTGCTGTCGTTCTGCTGTGCCAGCCGGCTCCAGTCGCCGTTGTTGGCCGCGTTCCTCACCACATAGCGGAACTGGAAGTCGAAGGCTCCGGTGGTCTTGCTGCTGCCGTCGATCACGCTCTTTATCTTGGTGTCGCCGTCCCACACCTCGCCCACCGAGAACTGCGGACGGGCATTGTTGTTGTAGTCGGCGAAGTGCTTGGGCGCAAAGCCCTTGGCCACGTCGTAGCGGAAGCCAGTGTAGCCGATGTCGTCGATGAGGAACTTGGTATAGGCCTTCACTATGGTCTGCACGTTCTCGCTCTGGTGGTCCAGGTCGCGGAAGCCGGAGTAGTCCTCGCCGTCGTCGTAGTGGCCCAGCGTCACGCCCTCATTGCGTGCCTCGGTCAATGTGGAGCCGCCATCGTCGTTGTAGGTGATGTCGGTCGTGGTCATCTGGTAGGTGGTGCCGTTGTAGGTCTCAGCGGGGAATGTGAACCATCCCGACGTGTTGCGGTGGTTGACCACCACGTCGGCTATTGTGCCAATGCCGTTGTCCTTGAATGTCTTGATCATCTGGCGCAGCTCGGCCTCGGTGCCGAACGACGAGTTCTGGTCGAAGTAGTAGTAGGGGTCATATCCCATCGATTTTGAGCTGAGTGTGCGGCCGCTCTGTGGCACCCACACGAGGTCGAAATAGCCCTTCAGGTCGGGTGTCAGCTTCTCGAGGCTGGTCCACTGCGACTCTGCAAACGAGTTCCAGTAGAAGCCTTGCAACATCACGCCGCCATAGTTGGCGAGCCATCCCTGTGCGCTGGCCGAAAGAGTGGCCGCCACAAGGAGTATTAATGATAGTAACCTTTTCATTTGCTTTGCTTTAGGTTGATGCCGCAAAATTACGAATTTGCCCTCATTGCTGTTTCGGCAACGAGGGCAAAATTGCGCAAACGATGGTGCAAACGATTACACTGACCGTCTTAGTCGAGGTGGTAGATGCGGTCGTACTGCACGCTGACCGCGCCCTTCACCCGCTCGAAATAGGCCTTGGTGGCTTCGAGGGTCATGTTGTCGGGCTTGCGCACGGCTATACCTTTTATAATTGTGTACTGATAAATGACCTCAGCGCCTATCTTCTTGGCGGCCTTGAGCAGTGGCTTGCTGCCGATGGAGGCGTCGTAGTAGATGATGAGCGTGGAGGGGCTGAACTCAAGCCCCACCGGCCTCGGCTTTGGCGCCTTCGCTATCGGGTGGAAATCGCCGCGAAACTTGCACAGCTCGTACCATGCGGGCAACGCGCGACCTGTCTCGTTGCTGAAGAGGCCACGGTTGAGCCAACTGTCCAGCACCTTTCCACCCGACTCGTTCTCCTCGGGAAACCACCAGAACAGTCCGTCGACCGAAGGGTGGCGGTTGAGTTCTTCCACCAAGTCGGCGGCAAACTGCCGCTGACCCTCGGGGCTGATGGGGTGGAACTCGGAGTACTGGTCGGGGCCAGTGGCCCATCGGTCGTGCTTGTGGGAGTAGTAGGCGGCAGCCTCAACCACCATCACCTGACGGTGGTAGCGGGCGGCGAGCGAGTCAACCACCTGACCTAAGTGGGCCACCGTGCCATGCCACATCGGATAGTAGCTCAGGCCTATCACATCGTAGTCCACCTTGTATCGCTCCAGCCGGTCGTAGTAGTCGCGAGTCAACTGCCAGTCCTGGGCGTGCTCGGTGTGGATGACCAGTTTGGCCCCCGGGCACGCCTCGCGGCACGCCTTGGCTCCGGCGTTGAGCAGCGAGGCCAGCACAGCCCAGTTGTCGTCGGTCTGTGGGTCAATGCGTCCAATGGGCCACAGCATACCGTAGGTGATCTCGTTGCCCACCTGTATCAGCTGCGGCTCCACGTGGTTGCGCCTCATGGCCTCAAGCACGTGGGTGGTGTAGCTGTAGACAGAATCGCGCAGGGCGAACACCTCCAGTCCCTGCCACCGCCTCGGCACGGTCTGATGGCTTGGGTCGGCCCAGGTGTCGCTGTAGTGCAGGTCGAGCATTATGCCGAGATGGTGGCGCTTGGCCATGCGGCAAAGGTTGAGCACGTAGGGCAGGTCCTGGCAGACACCCTCGCCCTTGGCCTGTGCCGAGGCGTTGCGCGGGTCGACCATCAGGCGCACCCTGACCATGTTCCAGCCCCACCGATGGGCGTAGTCGAGCAGGTCGACGCGGCGGCCGGTGGAGTCGCGATAGACTGTCTTAGCGTCCCTGTAAGACGGATAGAGCGACACGTCGCCACCCAACCACCGCTGCGCCAGTACAGGCGTGGCAGCCATCAGCAGGATTATGGCAAACAGATGTTTCATTATAGTATGGCAACCCATTGTAGTGGCATGACTTATCATGCCCGCACCAAGGCACACATTCCCCCTCCGGGCATGATAAATCATGCCCCTACGCATTGGGTTTTGTTCACTATCTAATTGTGGCATTATGCGCCCTCTCTATAGGTCGGTTCTAAAAATTATGTCGAGCTGGATTTTGAGTTTGTGCGAGTAGA
>CAZRSL010000070.1:0-14175 GCA_964602785.1 uncultured Prevotella sp. | reverse complement strand
ATCCCAATATGTGAATAATGTAGGCTAAAAATGGGTACATCATATTGAACACCCTGGTTCGGAAGTACATAATTAATTGGAAGCCAATGATTGTGAAATCATGCCCCTACAATCATTGGCTTTCAACGGATTATGTATTTCCGTAACTTGGGTGATATGCTAACGGGTGATGCCTTAGGCATCATCTGTTCCTAATAATCGATTTGGGGCTTCCTAATAGGGGCATTCCTGTGAACGGCTCACAATTGAGGGCACAACGTTCCACAATTGTGAACCGAACTGCCCACAATTGTGAACCGTTGTACCCTCAATTGTGAAACGATGATGAAAGAAACGTTATGTCACTGCCGCCTCGTTACAATCCACGCGCTCAACAGCACGAGGATGAGGGCCACGGGCTTGTCCCACGTGAGCACATCCTGCCCCACATAGATGGCGACAAACGAGGCGATGATGGGTTGCAGGTTGGTGTAGACGCTCACGGTAGTGGCCTGTAGCTGCTTGGCGGCGAAGGGTATGGCGTAGTTGCCCACTATCGTGGCGAAGAACACGATGAAGAGCAGCTCAGCCCACGGTTGCCACTGAAACGCGGTGTAGAGTATCTTCTGCTCGCTCAGCTCCGGCAGCGAGAACGGCAGGATGCAGACGGTGGAGGCGAGGAATATCCACTTCATGATGGTGGTGGGCGAATACTTCTTCACCACCTCCTTGGTTATGATCAGATAGACCGCCCACGACAGCAGGCTGAGCACGGCGAGTCCGATGCCGAGCACGTCGTTGCGCCCGGCTCCGCCCTGCCATCCCATAAACACCATGAGCAGTGCGCCGGCGATGCCCACCACCACGCCAAAGGTCTTCAGGGCGGTGATGCGCTCGTGGATTAGCAAAGCCGCGCAGAGCATGGTGGCCACCGGCGTCAGTGTGGCGATGACCGAATAGTAGACTGGCGTGGTGTAGCTGAGCGACAGAGCCGTGAGGGCTTGGCCGATGAGGAAGCCGAGCAGACCGCCGCCCATGATGACGAGCTTGTCGCGCCATGGCACGTGCTCCTTCCTTACAAACAAGCTCACTATCCAGAAGAACAGCAGCGAGCCCACGCAGCGGGCCAGCATGTAGCCCATGGGCGTGGTCCAGCCCGACAGAAGGTCTTTGCTGATAGGTATGCCCAGTCCGAATATGGTGTTGGCGGCCAGGAGCGAGCCGTGGGCCTCAAGTTTGCGTGTGTCCATGGCTTGTCAGAGGGCTTTGGCTATGCGCACCGTGCGCAGTGCGTCCATGAAAAACACGTTGTAGTTGCCGTTGGTGTACTCGGCCTCGTAGCCGTCGCGCGTCAGCGTGAAGCCAGCCGAGAGCACCTGATCCTTCAGGTTCTGGTAGGCCTTGTTGTTGAACACGCCTATGGTTATGTCATCTTTGAAGCCCACCCAACTTGACGTGCCCTTTCGCTGCGGCCGTGGGAAGTCGGCGTAGGTGCCCGTGGCCGACCGCTTGGGCAGCGTGCAAGCCTTGTAGAACATGCGGTTGTAGGTGTCGAGCCGCTGCACGGCGTAGGGCGAGGCCTCGCGGTAGTTGTATTTCTTCATCACGGCGGTGGTGTCCTGCTTGCCGCCGATTATGTCGAACACTTCGTTCAGGCTTATGAACTCTGCGCTTGCGTCGGCGGTGGCTTGTGGCAGCGTCTCTGCCGGCTGCGAGGCCGGTGTGGCGGTGTCGGTGGTGGTCTGCGCGGTCTGCTTCGGCGTTCCGCACGAGGCGGCGAGGAGCACGGCGGCCATGGCCGTTGCTGATAGTAAAATGGTCCTTCTCATTGCGTTATGCTTATAAAAACGCTGCAAAGGTAGTGGTTTTTTGCGAAAAAGCGGCACTTAGGGGAGCCGTCTCGCAAATTATTCGTAATTTTGCAAGCATCATTTGAATTTCAGAATGCAACAAGAACTCAAATATCGTGGGCTAAGCGACAGCGAGGTCGAGGCCAGCCGGCGGCAACATGGGGCCAACGTGCTGACTCCGCCAAAGAAAGATCCGCTGTGGAAGCAGTTTCTGCTCAAGTTCCACGACCCGCTCATCATAATCCTTCTCATCGCAGGGGTGCTCTCAGTGGGCATCTCCTGCTACGAGTATTTCTCGCTCCACCTCGGCGCGACCACCTTTTTCGAGCCCGCCGGCATCTTTGTGGCCATCCTGCTCGCCACGGGCATAGCCTTCATCTTCGAGTACAGGGCCGGCAAGCAGTTTGCCGTGCTCAACCAGGTGAACGACGACGAGCCGGTGGAGGTGGTGCGCAATGGCAACATCACCACTGTGAGGAAGCGCGACGTGGTGGTGGGCGACGTGGTGAGCGTCAGCACGGGCTGCGAGATACCCGCCGACGGCCAACTGCTTGAGGCCGTGAGCCTCAGCGTCGACGAGTCGTCGCTCACCGGCGAGCCCGTCTGCCGCAAGAGCGTCGCAGCCGACGAGCAGGACCCCGACGCCACCTTCCCCACCAACCGCCTACTGCGCGGCACCAAGGTGATGGAGGGGCACGGGTTGATGCGCGTCGACGCCGTGGGCGACCGCACCGAGAACGGCCGTGTGTTTGAGGCGGCGCAGATTGACAACAGCGTGCGCACCCCGCTCGACGAGCAGCTCGACCAACTGGCCGGGTGGGTAACCAAGTTCAGCTATGTGGTGGCCGCACTGGTCATCGTGGGCCGGCTGATTGTCTATTTCGACTGGGACTCCTTGGCTTGGACGCTCATCGTGCCCACAGCCCTGTTCTTCTACCTCGTCGTCCGCCGGTTCAGCCGTTGGCGGTGGGGCTGGGTGGCCGTGGCCATCGTGGCCTATCTTGCGGTGCTCGTGGCCATGGTGATGGGCATCTACCACGCGGAAGGGCAGACGGGAGGCGTGGGCCGGCTGATAGCCTACACCCTCAACACGCTGATGATCGCCGTTACGCTCATCGTGGTGTCGGTGCCCGAGGGCTTGCCCATGGCCGTTACGATGAGCCTGGCCTACAGCATGCAACGGATGCTGAAGACCAACAACCTGGTCAGGAAGTTGCACGCCTGCGAGACGATGGGCGCGGCCACCGTGATATGCACCGACAAGACTGGCACGCTGACACAGAACCAGATGCGGGTGGCCGAGACGCGGTTCTACGGTCTGCCCTCAGCCCGACTTGCCGACGACGATGAGAGCAGGATGGTGGAGGAGGGCATAGCCGCCAACTCGACGGCGCAGCTCGACCGCTCCAATCCCGACAATCCCAAGGTGCTGGGCAACCCCACCGAGGGCGCACTGCTGCTGTGGCTCGCCGACAATGGTGTCGACTACCTCAGGCTGCGCCACGAGGCTGTCGTGGAGGAGGAGTTGCCATTCTCTACCGACCGCAAATACATGGCCACAGTGGTCAAGTCGGCGGCGGTGCCGGGCCGGCGGGTGCTCTATGTGAAGGGTGCGCCCGAGATATTGCTGCGGCTCTGCCACTCCATCGCTGGATGGGCCGACGCCAATTCCATACAGCGTCAGCTCGCCGACTATCAGAACCAAGCCATGCGCACGCTGGGCTTCGCCTGCCAGGTGCTCGACGAGGGCGACGAGGCCATCAGCGACGGGCGTGTGGTGGCCACGGGGCTGCGGTTCCAAGGCATTGTGGCCATCAGCGACCCCGTCAGGCCTGACGTGCCGGCGGCAGTGCGCGAGTGCATGGACGCGGGCATCAGTGTGAAGATTGTTACTGGCGACACGCCCGCCACCGCCAAGGAGATAGCGCGGCAGATAGGCCTGTGGGACGACCGGACCGACACCGACCGCAACATGACCACAGGGCCGGAGTTTGCCAAGCTGACCGACCAGCAGCTCGACCAGACCACCCTCGGGCTGAAGATAATAGCCCGCGCCCGCCCGATGGACAAGAAGCGGCTCGTGGAGTCGCTGCAGCGGCAGAGCCAGGTGGTGGCAGTCACTGGCGACGGCACCAACGACGCACCGGCGCTGAAGGCAGCCCACGTGGGCCTGTCGATGGGCGACGGCACGGCGGTGGCCAAGGAGGCCAGCGACATTACCATCATCGACAACTCGTTCTCGTCAATCGGCAAGGCCGTGATGTGGGGGCGGTCGCTCTACCAGAACATACAGCGGTTCCTGCTCTTCCAGCTGACGGTGAACGTGGCGGCGTGCCTGATAGTGCTGTGCGGCGCGTTCATGGGCACGCAGAGTCCGCTCACGGTTACGCAGATGCTGTGGGTGAACCTGATCATGGACACATTCGCCGCCATGGCACTCGCCTCGCTGCCGCCTTCAGAGCAGGTGATGCGCGACAAGCCGCGCGACCGCCACGCATTCATACTGAACAAGATGATGGTGGAAAACGTGTTTGGCGTGGGTGGTTTCTTCTTCCTGCTACTGCTCGTGCTGCTCTACATCTTCGAGCACGCCAATATAACACGGCTGACCGACCTGCTCCACGTCAGCATCGGCCCGGCCGACGGCCTGACGCCCTATGAGCTGACGCTCTTCTTCACCATCTTTGTGATGACCCACTTCTTCTACCTGTTCTGCGCCCGGGCTTTCGAGACTGGCCGCAGCGCCCTCCACTTCCGTGGTTGCCAGGGGTTGCTCATCATAGCCTCGATCATCTTCGTGGGCCAGATAGCCATGGTGGAGTTGCCGGGGCTGCAGGAGTTCTTCAACGTGGTGGGCTTGCGCATAGACGATTGGGTCATCATCATCGTCGGCTCGTCGATGGTGCTGTGGGTGCGCGAGTTGTGGCACCTGCTGAAGCGAGTTGTGGGCCATCGGCATGGATGAACCCTCTCAACCGCCTGATGGTATTAAAAAATCACAAAAAAATGCACGTTTTAGTGGTCTCGGCACACTTGTAAAGATTATTTTGGTTACTTTTGTCGCAGTATAACCTCAAAATATGTTTTATATGAAGAAATTTTTTACTCTTGCAATTGTGGCTCTCTTCGCAATGGGAGCCAATGCCCAGGAACAGTATGAGAAGAACTGGGACTGGCAAGCCGTCGACGCTGATGGCAACATCAACCCTGTGTTGGGCAACGAGACCGACGGGTGGAACAAGGAAGTGAACGTCGATGAGGCCAACTACTCCATCTATCTGCTCAACAACTCAAATCCCGGCGAGACAATCACGCCAAACCTCACCTCCGACAACTGGGATGTCTACCAGACCATGAGCTATAGCACGCAGAACGTGATGATCGACACTTACGACGAGTCGGGCACCAACGTGGGCAACCGCTTCTATGCTGTCTGCGGCACAGGTGTTCCTTGCGTCAAGTTCATCGGCGAGGCCAAAGTGAAGGACGGCGACCCCGAACTTGATGAAAACGGCAACCAAATCTACTATGTGCCGCAGAGGGAAAGCGACGGCACTAAGGGTGGCTACATCTACTACGTGCCCGATGGCTCGATGGGAGCTCCGACCGTAGGCCCGTTCATGACGCTCACGGCCAAAGCCGCCGGCGAGTTCAAGGTGGGCATCTGGGCCAACAAGGGTGGCTCGCGCGCCCTCTACATCGTCGACCGCGCCACTGGCAAGGCTCTCAATCCTTGGGGCGACGCTCCCGAGTATCACGCTGAGGGCTGGGTGCAGAACTTCCGCCAGAAGAACACCGCTGATGGTGCCGAGGGCGAGAGCCTTGTCTACCTCAACCCGATGCCTATCGATGCGAATTACGTGCTCAACGCCACCGACTCGATCGAGCTGGCGAAGTACAACAACTTCAACATTGGCAACCAGCGCAAGGTGTGCTACCTTGTCTTCAACGCCGAGGCTGGCAAGAGCTACACCATAATGGGCAACAACTGGCAGCTTGGCTTCCAGGGCGTGAAGTTCACCGCCGGAACCAATGGCATAGAGAACATCAGCGACCCGAAGCAGACGTTCAACGAGAACGCCCCGATCTACAACCTCGCCGGACAGCGCGTCAGCAAGAGCTACCGTGGTGTGGTGGTACAGGATGGCCGCAAGTTCGTGCAACGGTAAAGACACCATCTGTCCGTACCTATATCTTTGAGCCTCTGCCCACTGGGGCGGGGGCTCTTTAGCTTTCACATAGAGGCATGACCTATCATGCCCTCATCGTATAGCATCAGCGCCAACGGGCATGGTAAATCACGCCTCTACACACATCATTTACTCCCCCAACAACTAAACCAAACACACAATGCGCAAACGAAACGTTATTCTCACCCTGATGGCCATGGTGTTCTGCCTGTCGGCCATAGCCTTTGCATCGGGCAGCAACCCCAAGAAGGCCAGCGGCATGGTGACGCTGACGGTTGTGGTCGACCCGGAGGGCGCGGGCACCGTGGCCAACAATCCGCGCAGCATCTTCGCCGGCGGCAAGGCCACATTCACCATCACCATGAACTCAGGCTATGAGTTCGTTGGCTGGTACATCGGCGACTCGCTCGTCTCCACCGCCACCACCTACCAGTTCAGCGGACTGACCGAGGACACCGAGATCACCGCAAAGTGCCGCTCCATCGCCACCTACACACTCACCTACGGCATTGCGCCAGGCTCTGAGGGCATGGGCACGGTGAAAGCCGGCACGGCGACCACCTCATCGACCGACACACTGCAGCTGAACAGCGGCACCACACTCAAGCTGACGGCCACCGCATCGGCCGGCAACGAGTTCAAGCAGTGGGTCGACGGCTCTGGCAGCACTCTTACCACCACCAACCCCTACACCCTGACTGTCAGTGCCAACCAGACCATGTTGGCACAGTTTGGCCCATTGACCAACTACGTGGCCAACCTGCCAGCCTTCCCGGGCTGCGAGGGCTGGGGCCGCTTCACCACGGGTGGCCGAATGATCGACGGCCGAGGCTCAAAGGTCTACTACGTAACGCGCCTCGACGACCCCGCCAACGCCGAGTCGGTGGAGGGCACGTTCCGCTGGGCTCTCAACTCGGGCGACGACACACCGCGCACAATCCTGTTCAAGGTGGGCGGCACCATCTATCTCAACTCGAAGCTCTCGGCACGCCACCCCAACGTAACCATAGCGGGCCAGACGGCACCGGGCGGAGGAATCTGCATCGCCGGCTACACGCTGAAGCTGAACCAGCCCAACACCATCGTGCGCTACCTGCGCTTCCGCGAGGGCGACCTAATGGCATCGAGCATGTCGCCCCTCGACATTGAGAACACCCACCACATCGTGCTCGACCACTGCTCGATGACGTGGAGCATGGAGGAGAACCTGACCATGTACGACTGCGACTCCACCACCCTGCAATGGTGCATCATCGGCGAGGGCCTCTATTCGTCGAAGAATGTGAAGGGCTCGCGCGGATACGCCACACAATGGGGCGGCGAGCACGGCACCATGCACCACTGTCTCATCACCAACTGCAACTCGCGCTCGCCCCGATTCAACGGCGTGCGCACATCGAACGACACCTACGTCGACAACGAGTTCATCAACAACGTCATCTTCAACTGGGCCTCGCGCGGAGCTGTCTATGGCGGCGAGAACTACACGGCCAAGAACGGCTACGACCGCGTCTACATGATCAACAACTACTATCGTCCCGGACCTGCCACAAAGCGCAACGTTACGGGCAGCCGCTGGTTTGTCAATTGCTCGGGCGACGACCAGATGGGTCAGTGGTACCTCTCCGGCAACAAGTTTGAACTCTCCAGCAAGTGGGCGCCGAGCAACTCGGTGTGGAGCGACGCCACGCTCAAGCTGGTCAACGACAACAACATCTATGGCGTGGCCTCCGACCTTAGCGCCAAGGCCGTCAACCTGACTGGCGGCAACACTCAGGCCAACGTCGACAAATACATACTCACCGAGCAGACACTCTCGAGCGGCGTTACCACCACCGACGCCGACCAGGCTTTCAAGGACGTTACGAGCCGCGCCGGTGCGTCGCTGCCACGCTACGACGAGATTGACCAGCGGTTGCTCGACGAGGCTGCCGGGCGCGTCGACCCGCAGTACTACGGCAAGACTGACGGACAGATGTCGCGCGGAATGGGCATCATCAACTCACCCTCCGACATCACGCTCAGCCGCCACGACGACGTAGTGGCCACCGACGAAGCCGCCGACTCGATGATACACGCCACCTACTGGCCCTATCTCGGGCTTGAGGACGGCGAATGCCCCGTTACCGACACCGATGGCGACGGACTGCCCGACACGTATGAGACGCAGGTTGGGCTGAACCCCAACGACGGCACCGACGCGCAGCTGTTGGCCACGAGCGGCTACAGCCACTTGGAGGAATTCCTCAACGGTGTGGCCGACGGCACCATCGACATGAGCCAGTACACTCGCCATCAGGAGGTTACGAAGGCCAACCCGTTTGACGCCATTGTCGACGCGTCGCTCACCGAGGACAGCCCATCGGCCACACCCGCGCTGTTCCGCACCGTTCAGGCTGCCGTCGACGCCTCTACCGGCACGTCGGCCAAGCCCTATTTCATCTTCATAAAGGCCGGCACATACGATGAGCACGTGGTCATCAGCCATCCTTACACCCACCTGATGGGACAAGGCAAGCAGAGCACCATCATCACCCACAACCTGCTGGCCAGCAATGGCGGTGTCGACCAGACGGCCACCATCAACGTTACAGCACAGGACATCACCCTGAGCGACCTGACCATACAGAACACGCGCCAGAATGAGGGCCAGGCCCTTGCGCTCTACACCAAGAACGACCGCATTGTGCTGGCCAACTGCAACCTCCTTGGCTGGCAGGACACCTATCGCACGGGCAAGAAGGGCCAGCGCCACATAGTGCGCAACTGCCGCATCAGTGGCACCACCGACTTCATCTACAACGACGGCGACGTATTCTTCGATGCTGACACTCTCCACGTGCTGCGTTCAAGCAACGTGATAACCGCCGGAGCCCACATCTCGCCGACGTGGGGCTATGTGTTCAAGGACGCTGTGATCACTTCGGCTACCAATGGAGCCACAACAGCCCTGGGCCGCCCGTGGAGCGACACGCCGAAGGTGTCGTTCATCGACACAAGGCTCACTTCGGGCGTCAGCATAACGGCTGAGGGATGGAACGACATGGGTGCGCTGCCCAAGCAACTTGCCGAATATGGTACGGTGGACGCTGAGGGCAACGCCGTCGACCTCTCGAAGCGCAAGACGCAGTTCACCGCCGACGGCAAGACTGGCACCAACGTGCCCGTGCTGACGGCTCTTGAGGCCGAGGCCTACACCATCGGCAACGTGCTGAGCGGCTCTGACAACTGGGACGCCGACTGGGCTGCCTTCATCCTGCCCGCCCCGACCATGACCATCAGCGACGGCAAGCTCCACTGGGCCGACCCGACGGGCTACGCAGTGTGCTTCCTCGTGGTCAGCGATGGCCAAGCCACACTCACCACCGACACCGAGATGGCCTACACCGAGGGTCAGCAGGTGAGCGTGCAGTTGGTCAGCGAGAACGCCATACTCGGCCTGCCAGCCACATCGGCCACCGCCACCGCCATAGCCACGCCAACGAGCACAGCCAAGATTGTCGGCCGCACGTACTACAACGCCAATGGCCAACGTCTCAACCGCATCGCCCACGGCACCAACATCATCCGTGAGCAACTGAGCGACGGCACAACGAGAACTGTGAAAGTGCAGGTAAGGTAGCTGCACACAAGTTTCTGAAGTAATGCAAAGCCCTGTGAGTAACGACATTCCAATATGTAGGGGCGTGATTTATCATGCCCGCCATTGGCAAGGATTCGGTGTTTCGGACATGACAAATCATGCCCCTACGATTCCGCAACCATGGGTTTCCACATGAACTATTCGGTCGGCAAACGGTGGAAAACGGATGCTAATAACTGGCTGATTTTCAGTTTACAAACAAACTCGACTCTTCCGAACGACTATTGTGAGTCACGCCCTTTTATTGTATTTTTGTACCACATTTGTAACATGGCGATGAGGTGCTAAGGCATAAGATGTTGCATGAAAAATGATAAAATGCAATGTTGCCACACTTCATTTGTCAGACAACGAATTAGATGTTAAGGTTCAAACATTCCCATGGAAATACACTAACGAAGGTGGGGATTCGTATTTTTTGAGTCTCCATCTTTTTATTGTTTTGCCTAAAATCGTATTTAATTCAAAAAAACAGCAAAGTTCGTCAAGAAGTGCATTGTAGCCAGTATCCATCGTCTTTTCCGTAGGCTGAGACACAATGGTGGTACAATTATTGGGAAAAACTTGGATTTTCAGAAGAATAGTTGTAAATTTGCAAATGAGTTTTATCCCATACGTTTATGTCGAACAATAATATCATATTGATTCCATCCACTAATTCTGATGCCTCAATAACTGGCATATTCAGTAATTTTTTCGTCATATCCAGTGCTACAGAGGCATTGGACAACGGTGTGGTTGTATGGGATTTTAACAATGTTGTCAATCTGCATCCTCTGCTTTCTGTATCTTTGGCATTATACGCTAACTTTTGCGATAAGCAGATAGACATTATTAATGCAAGACCGAAGATTGAAAAGTATTTAGAAGAAATCCATTTCACGGGAATATCCGGAGTTGGCACTGAAGCAGCACTTTCGAATGTTGAGCTAATATATAAAGATAAGGCTTATATACCTATTTGTTCTTTTAGTGCAGATGATGACAAGGCTCAGCAAACGCTTCAAAAACTTATTCAAAAGCAAGGTAAGGCTAATGGCATTGCCACACCATTATCCTATATTTTGGGAGAACTGATATGCAATATCGCCCAGCATGCAGAAGTAAATGATGTATTCTTTTACTCAGAATATACAGGCAGTGATGACTCCCTCAACATTTGCATTGCAGACCACGGCATAGGAATCTTTGGCAGTTATGTCAAGGCAAACAAATATCTGGCGGAGGTCGGAGACAACGACGCGGATGCTTTGAAAATAGCCAATGAAGGGTATTCAACCAAGAATCTACCAGCTGCTGAAAACCGTGGCTTTGGCATATCAACGTCAAGGAACATGCTTGTGAAAGGGCTGCATGGAGCCTTTTACATGATGTCTGGTAGCGCATTACAAATTTCCGAGTTCGGCAACCCCGACAAATTCATAGAGCTTCCGTCAAATGTTGAATGGCAGGGAACACTGATATTTCTCAAGATTCCGTGCAAGGCTCGACCCGGTTTCATTTATACAGATTATTTAGAGTAGGAGGATAGAATATGGAAAAGGTTATTAGAATTTACGATTATATAGGCAATGAAGGCCGTTCGAGGGTCAACGCTTCCAAGCTTAATATACAAGAATTGCCAGAAGACGCGTCCGTGATTCTTGACTGCTCAGACGTGGACTTCCTTTCTCGCTCATTTACAGACGAGATTATCTCTCAACTTGGCAAGCGCACCTATCGTCTTATGAATGCCAATAGCATTATAATGAATATGTTCAAGGCTGTTGAGAACGGACGGAACAAGCCACGCCGACATTCTGACAATGGAGCAGTTATGCTTCATTTCGACAATATGACTGACTTGTCACGCTATCTTAACTCGTCATTATAGTTTTTGCAGGGATAAAGTCAACGATATTTACTGTTTTGATTTTTCAAGATAGCAAAAGGTCTTTCGTTAAGTAGAGTTTAATCGTTCTCTAACTAATGAAAGACCTTTTGCTATAGGATTACAATGTTCTTTCCATTGACGTTACCTCACAATCTCAACTATCTTATCTCATGATAGCAGTGGGATGACCCCACAGTATGGGCGTAATGCCAAAAACTCATAGTCTTTTCTTCTCCTCATTACCAGCGCCAGTACCCTTGTACTTACTGCGAGAAGCGTTGAAGTTGTAGGTTATTGTCAGTTTTATCTGCCGTGTGAAGTTGTTGGCATCCTTGTGGTTTGTGACATCAACGCCATAGAATGTCCAATGCTCACGGTCTCCGTTAGTCAAGTCTGAAGCCTGGAGATTGAAGATCAGACGGTTGTTGAAAAGCGACTTGCGGACTTGTGCCGACATTGTGAAGTAGCCTTTATGACGTCTCATCGGACGATAATAGTCGGTATAACCGTCAAGGTTGATTGCCGCCATCCAACTATGTGGCAGGACAAAACGGCTATGGAAATTGAAACCGAACGTGGGCTGATGAGAGTTGAGCGATGTCGGCTCATTGTAGAACTGTTGTGCATAGTCAATCTCCCACATCGGCTGATACCAACCGAACTTTGGCGAGGCAACAATGGACGCATAGACACCTTGCTTGTGACTTGCATTATACTGCGACATATAGGCTATCTCCTGACCATTGTACAGCCCGAACGTAACGACCATTGGCTTTTGGGTGTAGATATAATCGGCAGAAACATTCAGCCACTTGTAGACTACCGACAATTCGATGTCGTGATTGTATTCTGGTCTCAGATACGGGTTGCCACCCTCGTAGAGGTACCGGCTGTCGTACTGCATGTAGTTGCGCAGGTTGCGATAACTCGGCCGGCTGGTCTTCATGGTGTAAGATGCCTGCCACGACCACAAACCTTTGTTCCACGACAATGAGACATTGGGGAAGAAGTTGCCGTAGCGTCGGCTCGGCTCTTTCTCCCACTGCCCAAAGCTGTAGTAGTCGGTCTTGACGTGCTCATAGCGCAGACCCGCATTGAGGGAATAATGTCCGAACGGCATGGTGAAGTCGGCGAAGCCAGCAACGTTTGTTTCCTTGAGCAATGTCTGAGAGCTTGGTACATAGTTCTGAGCATTGGTATAGAATCCTTCCGACTTGGTATGCGTGTACTCCGAGCCGAATGACAGTTCGCCTTTTCCTATGGGTCGTGTTATTACCAACTTTCCAGCCCATAGGTCGCTCTTCTGGCCACCATTGTTTCTCACATCACGGCTCTCCAATGTCTCGCTTGTCTCAGTGGCATTCAAACCCTCCGTGTATTTCATGTGGACGTAGCTGGCGTTGAAGTCGATATTCCAACTGCCAAGTTTGCCGATATAATAGGCGTTTATATCCTGCCTTGGCCCTACATAACGAATCACTCGCTGGTCTTGAGTAATATTGCCAAGGTTTACGCCATTCCGTGTCACTTGTTGAGAACCTTCCAAATCCCCATAGTTGGACAAAGTCTTGTAATAGCGGTAGCTGCCACCGACAGAGTTGTCGGCATTAAAGTCATAACTTGCACGAACCGTATGCGAAAGAACATTCTCACGTGAGTGGACTTTGGCGTGTTGTGCTATATTGATTGTGTTGTCTGTCGGTTTTAAAGTATATTCCAAATCATCATCTTCTTTATACACCTCGCTGTAAAGCCCGGTGGCACTCGACACCTCCAGGCCACCCGTGCGATATTTCAGTTGCAGATATTCCTGACCTTCCCACATCGTATTATAGGCAGTATTGGCAATGTTCGTCGCGCTGAAGCCTTCACCGACTGGACGGCGTGTGCGGATGCGGATAACGCTCTGTACGGTAGCATCGTATTGCGCTCCGGGCGAGGTGATGACATCAACGTTCTTTATTTCCTCCGATTTCAGTTCCTTTATTTCATTGCTGCTGGTAACCTTTTTGTTATTGATGTAAATAAGCGGTGTGCCCTTTGCAAAGACTTTCACATCGTTGCCGCTGACTGAGACACGGGGGAGTTGGGCAAGGACATCCATTCCGTTGCCCATTTGCGAGAGTACAGAATTTTCTACGTCTATCGTCATGCCTCCACGAGCCATCTTATATTGCGGTCGCTGAGCCTTTACCGTCACGCCTTTCAGAGCTATGTGGTCGGTGAGAAGGGGGATAGTGCCCATTAATGGTGAGGAGTAAGACTTTTCGAAAGTCTTATAGCCCACATAGCTTACCCTCGCGATTACCTTTTGCGCCTCACAAGGAATAACAAAGTAACCGCTTGCATTAGTAACGCCACCTGCAATAAGCGAAGAGTCTTTGGGTGATAGTAACGCAATGTTGGCAAACTCGATTGGCTGACCTTTTTCATCTACGACACGTCCTTTATAGCGTAATGCTGTCTTTTGCGAACATTCCACGTTGATTATGCTGTCGCTGACTATTGTCGCCTCAATCGGATAGAAGCCGATAATCTGCTGGATGGCATCTGGAATGGATTTACCCTTTACACTTGTCGTAACGCGGAAGTCTTCAAGGTCGTTGAAAATGAAATTGATGGTATATCGTTGCTGCATCC
>CAZRSL010000069.1:0-14193 GCA_964602785.1 uncultured Prevotella sp. | reverse complement strand
TTGATATTTAGTATGTTGTATATTTTAACAATTATGTTGTGACGAAAACAGGAGGGTGCAAGCGCCCTCGGTTATCGAGCGGTGATGTCTCCGACATCATCTTTTTTGAACGGCAGTTTCTAATGACCGATTTGGGTTTAAATCACATACTCCACAAACAATCGAACCCTATCGGGGTCGCCCCTCCTCTGTGTCAGTGTTGTAAAGGAGTGCAAGTGCGGCGATCCCGTTGGGGTCGGAGAATAGACATTCCACGAGGCTGTGTCAATAGGCTATAATAAAGCGGGCATGATAAATCATGCCCCTACAAAGCGCAGTCAGTCTATCTATTACGTAGGAGCATGATTTATCATGCCCGCAGAAGGCGACCTTTTGGCACACCCCCTTGAGCGGAGATGTCTCCGACTTCATTTTTTTGAAAGACGCTTTCTAATGATTGATTTGTTAAATATGCGAAAGGCGAGTGAGCAAGACAATGGAAATATAAAAGCCCAACCGCACGAGTGTGGCTGGGCTTGTAAAGCTAATATGTGTAGGAGCCTCATTTCAGTTCGCCTTTGCTGATAAGGTATTCGGCTATCTGCACGGCGTTGAGGGCAGCGCCCTTGCGTATTTGGTCGCCGGTGAGCCATAGCGTCATGCTGTTGTCGTCGGCCAAGTCTTTGCGGATGCGGCCCACATACACGTCGTCGTGACCGGCACTTTCGAGCGGCATGGGGTAGACGTAGTTCTGCGGGTCGTCCTCAAGCGTTACACCAGGGGCCGAGGCCAAAGCCTGGCGCACCTCTTCCACAGTGAGCGGACGCTCGGTCTGGAACCAGACGCTCTCGGAGTGGCTGCGCAGCGACGAGACCCTGACGCAGGTGGCGCTGGTGCGTACGTCGGAGTGCATGATTTTGCGCGTCTCGTTGTACATCTTCATTTCCTCCTTGGTGTAGTCGTTGGGCGTCATCTTGTCTATCTGCGGTATGACGTTGTAGGCCAGCTGATGGGGGAACTTGCTGATGTGGTCGGTGTGGCCCGTGTCTACTATGTCCTTGTACTGCTGCTGCAGCTCGGCCATGGCCGCGGCCCCCGCCCCCGACGCGCTCTGGTAGCTCGAGACGTGTATCTTCTGGATGTGCGACAGTTTTTCGATGGGGTTGAGCACCACCACCATCATTATTGTGGTGCAGTTGGGGTTGGCTATGATGCCGCGCGGCCGGTTTAGGGCATCCTCAGCGTTGATTTCCGGCACCACGAGAGGCACGTCGTCGTCCATGCGGAACTGGCTCGAGTTGTCGATCATCACGCAGCCGTATTTGGTTATGGTGTCGGCGAACTCTGCCGAGGTGCCACCGCCCGCGCTGGTGAAAGCCACGTCGATGTCGCGGAAGTCGTCGTTGTGCTGGAGAAGTTTCACCTCGTAGTCCTTGTCGCGGAAACGGTATTTGTGGCCCGCTGAACGTGTGGAGCCGAAGAGCACGAGGTCGTCGACGGGGAAATTACGTTGGTCCAAAATGCGCAGGAGCTCCTGCCCGACGGCGCCACTCGCGCCCACGATAGCTACTCTCATCTTTTGTTGTCCTTTCTGTTTCTGATTTTTACCTTTAGGCTGCAAAATTACAAAAATATATCCGACGCACGCAGTTAAATGGGCGTTTTTTGTTAACTTTGCACATTAAAATGATGTAGAACAAACCGCCTCGAACAAGATGCACAGCCTGTCAGCCTGGTTTCCCATCACCGACCCCACGCTCATATTCCTTGTGGTGTTGCTGATTATCCTCTTCGCGCCTATCGTGATGGGGCGGTTGCGCATACCCCACATCGTGGGCATGGTGCTGGCGGGCATGCTCATTGGCAAGTACGGCTTCAACATCTTGGTGCGCGACGCGTCGTTCGAGCTTTTCGGGCGTGTGGGACTCTACTATATCATGTTCCTCGCCGGCTTGGAGATGGACATGGAGGGTCTGAAGAAGAACCGCATGCAGGTGGCCATGTTTGGCGTGGCGTCGTTTCTCGTGCCATTCCTGCTGATGTATGTGGCGGGTGTGGGCTTCATGCGCCTGATGCCAGTGGCGGCCATGCTACTTGGCTGCATCATGTCGAGCAACACGCTTGTGGCCTATCCCATCATTGGCCGCTACGGACTGCAGCGCCACCGCAGTGTAACGCTCAGCGTGGGCGGCACGATGATCTCGCTGTCGCTCTCGCTCATTCTGCTCGCCGCCGTGGTGGGTGCCATGGGGCGCAATGCCGGACCTTGGTTCTGGCTGTGGTTTGTGGTTAAGTTCGCCGCCTACTGCTCCGCGGTCATCTTCTTTGTGCCACGGCTGGTGCGCTGGTTCTTGCGACGCTACAGCGACGCCGTAATGCAGTTCACGTTCATTATGACCATGCTTTTCCTATGCGCCGCCCTCAGCGACGCTGTGGGGCTTGAGGGCATCTTCGGAGCTTTCTTTGCCGGACTGGTGATGAACCGCTTTATCCCCCACGTGTCGCCGCTTATGAACCGCATTGAGTTCTTCGGCAACGCGCTGTTCATCCCCTATTTCCTTATCGGTGTGGGCATGCTCATCAACATCCGGATGCTCTTCACGGGCATGCACATCGTGGTGCTCGTTGTGGCGGTGGTGGCTCTCGGCACGCTGGGCAAGGCTCTTGCCGCCTACGGCACAGCCTGGTTCTTCCGCCTTGGATGGGATTCGGCCCACATGGTCTTCGGACTGACCAGCGCCCATGCGGCAGGTGCCATAGCCATGGCTCTGGTGGGCATGGAGATAGAGGTGGCACCAGGGCAGCGGCTCCTTACGCCCGACATGCTCAACGCCATAGTGATAATGATTTTGTTCACGTGTGTCATTTCGAGTGTTGTCACTGAGAATGCCGCCAAACGGTTGCGACTGAAAGCCAAGAACGCCGAGGCCACCACACGCCGCGCCGACGACGAGAAGATACTGATTCCAGTGAAGTATCCCGACTATGCCGACAGTTTGCTCAATCTGGCCATAATGATGCGCAACCCGAAGCTCAACCGTGGACTGATAGCCCTCAACGTGGTCTACGACGACGTGAACGCGGCCCACAACCAGGCCGAGGGCCGCCGGTTGCTCGACCACTTGGCCCAACTGGCCAGCGCGGCCGACGTGCCAATCCAGACCCACGTCCGCTTGGCCACCAATATCGCCAACGGCATAAAGCACTCGTTTCTTGAAGCCAATGCCTCGGAGATAATCATGGGCCTCCACTTCCACACCGACGTGTCGAAACGCTTCTGGGGGCAGTTCACCCAGAGCCTCTACAACGGGCTGCGCCAGCAGATCATCATCGCCAAGATAGGCCAGCCGCTCAGCACGCTGCGCCGCATAGTGGTGGCGGTGCCCTCGAGGGCGGAATACGAGCCGGGCTTCTACCGGTGGGTGGAGCGGCTGGCACGGTTGGCGGTCAATCTGGAGTGCCGCATACAGTTCTACGGGCGTGCCGACACGCTGCCGCTGATAGCCGAATACATACGCAACATGCACCCGACGACACGCGCCGAATATCTGCCGATGGAGCATTGGAACGAGTTTCCATCCTTGGCGCAGACCATCTCCGACGCCCAGATGCTCGTGGTGGTAACGGCGCGAAAGGGCACCATCAGCTACAAGAACGCGCTGGAGCGGCTGCCAGAGGAGATCAACACGAGTTTCCACGGCCAGAACCTGATGATAGTATTCCCCGACCAATATGGCGAGCAGACCGACACAATGACGTTCGCACAGCCGCAGCACACCGAAGAACGCTCGGCCTACGACATACTGGCCTCATGGATCAGGAAACACAGGCACAGACATATAAAAGCAAAACGACTATGATGGTAGAAGTAACAGACATACACAAGAGTTTCGGCTCGCTTGAGGTGCTCAAAGGCGTCAGCCTCTCGATTGACAAGGGCGAGGTGGTGAGCATTGTGGGGCCTTCGGGCGCCGGCAAGACCACACTGCTGCAGATAATGGGCACGCTCGACAAGCCCGACAAGGGCAAGGTGGTGATTGACGGAGTGGACACAAGTTCGCTAAAGGCCTCGAAACTGAGCAAGTTCCGCAACCAGAACATCGGCTTCGTGTTTCAGTTCCATCAGCTGCTGCCAGAGTTCACGGCAATAGAGAACGTGATGATGCCAGCCTTCATCGCTGGAACCAAACTCTCCGAGGCCACCAAGCGGGCTGAGGAACTGCTCCAGTTCATGGGCTTGGCCGACCGGGCCGACCACAAGCCCAACGAACTCTCGGGCGGCGAGAAGCAGCGCGTGGCTGTGGCCCGTGCGCTCATCAACAATCCAAAGGTGGTGTTTGCCGACGAGCCGAGCGGCAGCCTCGACTCCAAGAACAAGCAGGAGCTCCACCAGCTCTTCTTCGACCTGCGCGACAAGCTGGGCCAGACTTTCGTCATCGTTACCCACGACGAGCAGTTGGCGCAGATAACCGACCGCACAATCCACCTTAAAGACGGAATGGTAGTAGACAACGAACTATGATAAAACTTGGCGATTACAACACACTGAGAGTAGTGGAGGAAGCCCGCCGCCGCGACGACCACTCGTTCACCGCGGGCGAAGTGTTTGGCGTCTATCTCGATGGAGGCAACGAAGGCGAGATACTGATGCCAAAGAAGTATGTGCCTGAGGGCACACGCGTCGGCGACGAGGTGGAGTGTTTTGTCTACCTCGACCAGGACGAGCGTCTGATAGCCACAACCGAGAAGCCGCTGGCCCGCGTGGGCGACTTCGCCTATCTGCGCTGCTCGTGGGTCAACGAGTATGGCGCGTTTCTCGACTGGGGGCTGATGAAGGACGTGTTCTGCCCCTTCCGTGAGCAGAAACGCAAGATGGAGATAGGCGAGAGCTACATCGTCTACATCCACCTCGACCCCGACAGCTACCGCATCGTGGCCACGGCAAAGGTGGACCGCTACCTGAGCGACGATGTGCCGCCTTATCGCCACAACGAGCCGGTTCAGTTGCTGGTGTGGCAGAAGACCGACTTGGGCTTCAAGGTGATAGTCGACAACGCCTATCAGGGGCTTGTCTACCGCGACCAGATATTCCGCCACATCCACACTGGCGACCGCATGGAGGGCTACATCGACCAAGTCCGGCCCGACGGCAAGCTCGATGTCATGCTTCAGCCTTCGGGCAAGTGGCAGCGGCTGTCGTTCGCCCAAACGCTGCTCGACTACATCCGTGCCCATGGCGGCTCGTGTCCATTTGGCGACAAGAGCGAGGCCGACGACATAAAGCGCGAGTTCCAGGTGAGCAAAAAGGTGTTTAAGAAGGCCGTGGGCGAGCTCTACAAGCAGCGGCTCATCACCGTGGAGCCTCTGCGGCTGACGCTGGTGGAAGGAGGAAAGGAATAAGGAGTAAAGGAGGGAAAGGATGCAAAACCAATTCTCAAGGACCCAATTGCTGCTGGGCCGTCCGGCCATCAACACACTGGCGGGCAGCCGCGTGGCCGTGTTCGGAGTGGGCGGCGTGGGTGGCTATGTGGTTGAGGTGCTCGCCCGCAGTGGGGTGGGGGCAATAGACATTATCGACGACGACCGCGTCTGCCTGACCAATGTCAACCGCCAAATTCTCGCCACGGTGAAGACGGTGGGCCGCCACAAGGTCGACGTGGCTGAGGAGCGCATCCACGACATCAACCCCCGCTGCATCGTGCGGAAATACAAGACGTTCTATCTGCCCGATGAGGCCGACAAGTTCGACTTCGCCCACTACGACTACGTTGTCGACTGCATCGACACGGTTACTGCCAAGCTCGACCTCATCCGCCGTTGCCAGCGCATGGGGGTTCCGCTCTTGGTCTGCCTTGGCGCGGCCTATAAGCTCGACGCCACGCAGTTTCGCGTTACCGACCTATACAAGACCATCAACGACCCGTTGGCCAAGGTGTTGCGCAAGAAGTTGCGCAAGGAGGGCATCACCCATCAGAAGGTGGTCTACAGCCCCGAGCTGCCCATTGAAAGCATCGACCAGCCTGAGATAAGCTGCCGCTTCCACTGTATATGCCCCAACAAGGACATGCGCAAGTGTACCGACCGCCACACCATCCCGTCGAGCAATGCATGGGTGCCAGCCACCGAGGGCCTCATAGCTGGCGGAGAGGTGGTGAAGGACCTGATCAACGCCGCCGGCACCATGCGCATCACACCCGACGAGGAGCCCACGAGCGAGCCCGCCCAAAAGGCCGAGGCTGCCGCCCGAAGAATGCGCGAGGAGTCTCGCCGGTTGAAGCTTGCCAATAAGGTTACTGGTATTCCTCTTCACTAAGCAATTTCTCTATTTGGGGCTTTAAGGCAGGTATGTCAACAGTTATTACCTGCCACACTTGTTCAGGCCTGATAGTGTAGTAGCCATGCACAAGCACATGTCTCATACCTTCTATTGCCTCCCATTCAACTTCTGTATGGTTGGCACGAAACTCTTTGGTGAGCATGTATACTGCCTCACCAATTATCTCTATATGTTTTACAAAGCCATAGAAAATAATCGGATTGAGTTTGGTCTCCTCTAAAGAATACTTGTCCTTGTAGTCAAGTATGGTGCCTATTGCTGACAATATATGCTCAAGTCGGTCTTTGTCTTTAATTCTTTCTCTCATATATTAGAATTTTGTCATGGTTGGCCGACTCCTCTGCAAACGGAAGTAGACGCCCTTCTTCTACCAAGTCGACATCATGCCCCAGCAGCTGCTTCATTTGAACCATTATTCTTGATATGGTAAGCAATGAAATCTTGTCAGAGTTGTCATATTGTACAAGAATGTCAATATCACTGTCTGGCCGCTCCTCGCCACGAGAATATGACCCGAACAACCATGCTTTCTTTATAGGTTGCCCGACAAGGTATTGCTGTATCTTTGGAATCATATCGTGGGTTGTCTTGTTTACCATAGAATTTCATTTTTCTGCTGCAAATATCGGATAATTATCTGAGACTGGCAAATTTATCTTACTCTAATTGGTGAAAAAACTAAAATATAAGAGCTTTTCTCCTTGCTTTGCCATCTTGATTACACTTTTTGCGTTACACAATTTGTGTAATGCAAAGGTGGCGAAAAGTTCTGGTTGCTCAAAGAATCTTTGCGCTTTTATTGCTGAGGGCGCACTGCCAAGCCCTGAATGCGGGAAGGACAGAAACAAATCACCGCCCAGCAAGTTGGCGCTGGGTGGTGAGTGATGCAAGTTTCTGGATGTTCATTCAAGCCAACTCCATTCCACTTGCAAAGTTAGTGTTACTTTATTAACGCTTAATGATTATCATACTTAGTCCAACATTATAAATGGAGCCCAGTAGAATGGATCATGGAATTTTTCCTTGACCATTTGCTTTGCAATTCTGAAAGATTCACTCTTAGATTTTCCTGAGAGTATTTGAATGTAGAAATTAATCATCATAAATGAAGTGGCTTGGTCGTCTACCTTCCATAAGGTCATTACAAGTGTTCTTACTCCAGCCATCTTAAATGCTCGCTGTAAGCCAACAATGCCGTCTTCACTGACATCTCCAAGACCTGTTTGGCAAGCTGATAGTACAACAAGTCCAACTTTATGTAAGTCTAAAGATGCTATTTCAGATGATAAGAGTATGCCATCATTATCTCTATTATCGTCACTCACGCCAAGCCAAGCAGCCTGCCCCCCAGATAACATCAAGCCTGTACGCTTCAAAGGGCTTATGTGATTATTGTTGCCGGATGTTATATCTATGCCTCTTAGGAATTGAAGCGTATTTGATTCCTTGTCATTATAATAGAAGCCATGAGTAGCTATGTGAATGTCTCCAAAGGGTTTCCCAGACAACGCCCTAAATGCATTCTCTGTTCCTTTATCATTTTCTAAAGTTATGGTGTTAATACCTCTTTCTTTTAGTTTGGCTGCAATATTTTCAACTTCTGTTAATGTAGCTGGTAGCTCTTGCCAGCCCTGGCGTTCTTTGCCGGAGCCTTTTATCCTTGCTGTGTCTTGTATGGCAGTGTATGTTAACCCACCTAAAAGAACAACATTATCAAATGTTTCGCTGGTTTCACTATGGCACAACTCTCTTGTTGAGGAAAGCCTTCGTAAAACATGGATTTCATTTATAGCTTTTCCATCAGAATTTGGTAGACCTTCCATAGGTACAAGGCATAACAAATCAACAGGAGAGAAATAAATGGTGTCGTTTTCTCCGATATAGAAAGAGAGTGGTTCCCATACTTTTTTATATAATTGCTTTCCAATGTAATTCCATTGTGCTCCTTTTAGGCCATTACCATTATTAAAACTTTCAATAATTCTGCTTGAGAATTTATCAATGTCTGTCTTATCAGACAATTTTACAAATCTCGGGTATTTCCATTCTTTCCTAAGTAAAACTGCGCAATAATATTCCGACTTATCATCCAGGGAGAGGATGGAATTGTCAACAGTCAAGAATTCTATAGCAATTTCATTATCTTTTAGTGAATGCTTTATAGATTTCCAATCTAACCGTAGGTTTCTATTAAAATCCTTATAGGACTTTATAGACTCTATTAATTCCTTTTCAATTGCATACTTTTTCTCAGCAAACCTTTCATTACCAACGGAATCTGTACCATTGCTTAATGCTCTACGAGTGTTTAGCAATTCTGAGTATAATGCTTTTATATGTATGTCATCAGTGGATGAGGCAATAGATTCTATTTCTTTTGCAGTAGAAAGCAGTAATCCCTTTGATACTAAAGCAGAATTGTATGCGTATTCGGCACACACACTGCTTTGTGGGAACGCCAACGCGGGTAAAGAAAGGTTATTAATCCCAACATTATCACCGTCTATGAATTCTTGACGTTGGTCTGAACTCATTAACAGAAATTGAGAAGTCAGATATTTTAGCTCTGCATCATATAATTTTTTTAGAACACTCTCTGTTAAAACTGAATCTTTAGAGAGCACACCAGCTCCCAACAGATTCTCATAATTCTTATAATTTGTGGATGATTTATCCTTCTTTATTATAGTTTCTGTTAGTAATTTGCTTTTTTCATAATCTCCAGATAACAAATAGCAATAGGCAAGATTGTTGAGCGATGTCAGATATTGACCACTCTTCATTCCATATCTTATTTGCTCAAGATCTGCACAACTTCTATAAAGGGGTATCGCCTCCGAATAATTTTTGGTCAGCATGTCGATTTTTGCAAGTAGCTTAAGCGCATCAATCTTGTCCGTTTGTAATGACGTACTATCGTCGATTACCTTTTTGCAAAGAGGAACAGCAATGTCAAGAAGCCATTTGGCAGTATCAGGATAATATGTAATAATCGCATTGTATTCATCGACATAAGATGAGTAAGCGTCTAACAAATCTGATGTCGTTCCCATTCCCAAAGATTGCTTCAATCTAGCGGAATGTAATTTGTACGATAGAGACCTATCGTTAAGTCCCATGTTTGAATATACATTTGCTAAGTTGTCCTCTACGTTGGCAAATTGTAGGCTATTTGGCGCATGGCTCTTTAAAATATTATAAGCTGTTACAGCGTATTCTTCTGCTTTGTCATGATGGTTTGCCTCCTTACTATATACAATAGACAATGCTGCACAAACGTCAGCCATACCTATACTATCCTTTAATTGAGTGTACCTACCCAATAAAGCTGTATATTGGCTTATGGCTTCTTGCGTTCTATTCGTCCGATTGTACAAAGCTGCAAGTCGCATTAAATTTGATAATATTCTATCCTCTTTTGCATGCAGCACCTGATGTAACTTAGTTGCCTCTTTGTATTTTGCTTCTGCTGTAGCAGTATTACCCTTTATAGCTAAAAAATCTCCTTGGGTTGAGAGGAATGTCGCATACTCTTCAATCTGTTCTCTTTGGGGTGTCTGCTGCCATATTCTTTCTACTTCTGTAAGTATTGTGTCAGCTTTATTAAGATAAAGATGGTCATTGCTAGCACCATACAAATTCATATATGCGCATGCTGCATTATGTAGCCACACTGCATGCCCAATGCCATTTATACCATAAGAGTATTTCTCGTAATTATCAACAAGAAAAGCTGTATTAACAGCTTTGTTATATTTCCCCACACCCATATACGCACGATACATATATGCATTAACTGCGGCTAATTGGCTTAATTCCAAAGTATCGCGTCCCACAAGGTATGAGTTAACTTTATCGCGATGATTGTCCATGAATCTTATAGCCTCTTCGTAATCCTTACGTGAGATATAATAAGTCAGAACATTCAGTAATGGTGTTGTAATATAGAATCCATCCTCGCTGTTTCCATACAATGAATATAATTCAAGGGAAATTTGTGCAGCTTCAGAAGCCTCTCTTTTCTTGTTACTTTTTGATAGCAAATAGCAAGATTCCATCTGTTCATAGGAAGACTTCTTAGGAGCATATTGTTTACAAGTCTCAACAATATCTTTTGATAGCTCTAATGCCTTATCAAACATATTGTTTTGAGCATAGGCATAACGCAAAGATTCAAATAAGGAAATATAACCATTCATATTGAGGCCAAGCTGTCCAAGCTGCTGTGTATAATTGGATGCTAAGAATGCTGCTTTCTCGTAATATGCTATTGCATCATCATAGTTGCACTTACCTTCTGAACCTTCCGCTATTGCTCTATAAGGGAGAAAAAGAAGGTATGGCTCTGATAAAGAAGAATCTTGTTTGACGATATCCTCGTATTGGAGAACGACCTTTTTGCCATAGTATATCAGGCTGTCAGCAGACGAATCTTCTGACATCTGCGTTAATTGAAGCCATCCTTGACGAAATATTTGGATTGCTGTTTGGGTGTTCTGCCCAAACCCTGATGTGTACACAATGACAAAAAGTAAAATCAGAACCGTCTTCTTCATAAATATATCATTAAAATCGGCAGAGCATAAGCTTATCTTATGCCCTGCCCCCATCATTAATAAATATTAGTTTGTAGCAATGTTATAGTAGTTGTTATAGCGGCCACAATTTACGACTTTGATAATGAAATTGCCAGTCCATCGTGGAGTCCAACATACGTAGCAATCGTCAGAGTAGTCTGCATCACTGGCAATAAGATTGCCATTTTCGTCGTACACATAGAGATCAAGGTCTGTTGCCCCATTGCCGGAAACGCCCACTTCTGCAGGTATGCCACTCTTGAAATAGATGGTATACACATCGGTGCTACCTCCATATACTACACTGGAGCCAGTTTTAGGTCCTCCAACTGCACCACGCGTATTGTTGCCATCAGTCTTAACCTTGTTGGCAAGGGCAAGCAGTGTAACATCTCCATCAGCGAACTCCTTAGCATCTTTCACTAGTTTTGCAACTGTGATGCCATCAGAAGCATTTTCAGACTTCTCATCTGTACCCTTGCCTTGTTCGTACTTGATACCATCCAATCCTTGTGTCTGGACTTCGGACAGAATCTGAGCTGCTTCAATCAGTGCAGATGCGGAATAGGTCTCATAGCCATACTTGGCCAGTTCATTAGCCAACTTGATATGTGCAACGGAAGAGTCCTCGGGCTTTGCTTCGTCTTTCTTCACGTGAGCATAAGCTGCTGTCACAGCCAGCAACATTACAATAAGTAAACTGAATAATTTTCTCATAATGAATAATGTTAAATGTTAAACTTGTATTTTTTTCTTTACTTTGATATTTGTAATAGTCCCACTGCCACCCATATTATAGTCTATGGAAGAAACTCCTTTTGGTAAAGCGTTAAAATATTATATTCGTTGTTTGTAAGTTGCTCGTAATGTGTAACTTTCCTTTCTTTCATCTTTTTGTTAGTTATTATATAGGATAAATGTTTGATTGTCTTATTTCGCAGTGATCCAAATGGTTCTTGACAAGAAGCAACTCAATGTGCTTTTTAGTCAAAGCATATTTGTGTGGGTCAGGCTCATTAATGATAATTGCGCTCAGAGCTTTTCCTGGTAGCGTAAACTCCTTATAGGGTATGATGTCACCCTTTTTGTTGCAGCGAAATAATGTGTTCATGGAAGTCTCTTTTTCCTCTCTCTCCTCGGCAGAATGAAAAACAATGTTCTTATGGTCGCTCTGAACCATTCTCCATTCTTCTTCGCGCATAAAAGCTTTTCTTTTGATGAAAGCGCAAGTTTCTTGATAATCCATCAGACTGTTGTCGCTCCATCCTAATGCATCTCGAATGATGTCTGCAATCTGAATGACCTCCTGTTTGTCAGTTTCCTCTTCAATATAATGGCATTTCGCCCAAGATGCGAGATTTTTTCCTTCAGGCGAGTTTTGACATCTTTCTAATATGTCAGCATTAAAAGAAAGGCAAACTTGGCTACCATAATGCCTCCACATGAACTCGTCATCTTTCAGTCGCGTAAACGAAATGACATAAGGATAAGCCTCGCTGTAATAGTCATCTGCCTTTTCGTCGGGATGCCTCTTTTGCCATTCCTTGAAGATGATGGGCATGACAACGTTTCTTGCAAATATGCAATCTGTAGGGTCGTTAAGACTATCGAAGCGTGTGGCCCAAAGTACAATCTTGCCATCGTGGTTGTCCACAATGCCAAGCAGTGATTGATAGGTAGTGTAATGGTATACTTCCATCACTTCTGTTTCTTTCCGCAGTTACCCAGATGCAGAGATTGTTATATGGAAAAAGCGTGGGTACTTTTGCTTCACCACAACGACAGGTTCTGGAATACCTTAACAGGTGGTATGTGCAAAAGCCCACGCATTAAGGTATATCGAGCCCTAAGTGGGCGCAATATTCCCATGCGTGAGCGGATTTGCCTTATTATCCCTGTTAATGAATTTTCCAGATTCGTCGTTGGATAACGAGTCAAACGCTCTTTTTTATGATGCTGGAGCCCGTCGCAGCCTTGCCCTCGTGGTTTGGCTCTGAACTCCGATTGCAAAGTAAAGCATTTTTTCCGAAACTGGCAAGCGTTTTATGCAGAAAATGTGCAAATCGGCTGCTTTTTGTTTGTGGTTTGCATAATGAGTTAACATTTGCTATATCGCAACCGCTTGAAAAAAGAGGTCGAACATTAATAATGGCCGCCACAAGGGGCGGCCACTACAAGTGGACTTTTCATTTACAGGGATTTGATATTTCTGAATAATCCGGCTAATGTCCGATTTGGGTTTAAGAGGCTGTGTCAAAAGTCTCTAATAAGGCGGGCATGATAAACCATGCCCCTACAAAGCGCAGTCAATCTGCCTATTAAGTAGGGGCATGATTTATCATGCCCGCAGGAAGCTATCTTTTGCCCCCTTATAAAAAGCGTTAGAACTCTGCGTTCTTCGGCGTGCGGGGGAAGGGGATCACGTCGCGGATGTTCTGCATGCCCGTAACGAAGAGGATGAGACGCTCGAAGCCGAGGCCGAAGCCGGCGTGGGGGCATGAGCCGTATTTGCGGGTGTCGAGATACCAGTCGTAGGTGGCTTCCTGCATTCCGCGCTCGTCAATCTCGTCGAGCAGCTTCTGGTAGTTCTCCTCGCGCACAGAGCCGCCGATTATCTCGCCGATGCGCGGGAAGAGCACGTCGGTGCCCTGCATCGTCTTGTTGTCGGGGTTCTTCTTCATGTAGAAGGCCTTGATCTCCTTCGGATAGTCGGTCATGATCACCGGCCGCTTGAAGTGCTGCTCCACGAGATAACGCTCGTGCTCGCTGCTCAGGTCCATGCCCCATCCCGTGATGGGGAACTCGAACTTGTGGCCGTCCCTGACTGCCTGTTGGAGTATCTCGATGCCCTCGGTGTAGGGCAGCCGCACAAACTTCTCCTTCACCACCGACTGCAGAGTCTCGATGAGGCTCTTGTCAATCATCTTGTTGAGGAACTCGAGGTCGTCCTTGCAGTTGTCCAAAGCCCAGTTGACGCAGTATTTTATGAAGTCTTCCTCCAGGTCCATCAGCCCCTCCTTGTCGAGGAACGCCACTTCTGGCTCTATCATCCAGAACTCGGCCAGATGGCGCGGCGTGTTCGAGTTCTCGGCGCGGAAGGTCGGGCCGAACGTGTAGATGGCTCCGAGGGCTGTGGCACCCAGCTCACCCTCAAGCTGTCCGCTCACGGTCAGGTTGGTCTTGCGGCCGAAGAAGTCCTTGTCGTAGTCCACCTTGCCGCTCTTTGCCACGCGTTCGAGGTCGAGGGTGGTAACCTGAAACATCGAGCCCGCGCCTTCGGCGTCGCTCGCCGTGATGAGC
>CAZRSL010000068.1:0-14262 GCA_964602785.1 uncultured Prevotella sp. | reverse complement strand
GCTGATAGCCGCCTTGCTGACGGGGTTGGTAGCCACCCTGGCGAGGCTGGTAGCCCTGCTGGCGCGGCTGGTAGCCTTGCTGGCGAGGCTGATAACCCTGTTGGCGAGGCTGGTAGCCCTGCTGCCGAGGCTGATAGCCGCCTTGCTGAGGCTGGTAGCTGTTGCTGTCTTGACTGTTTGCGTCGTCGTTGCTGTTATATCGTGGACGGTAGCCACCCTGCTGGCGCGGCTGGTAGCCTCCCTGGCGTGGCTGATAGCCCCCGGGACGCTGCTGATAGCCCCCTTGCCGAGGCTGATAGCCCTGCTCGCCGTCAGCGCTGCCGCTGTTGTAGCGTGGCTTGTAGCCACCCTGCTGGCGCGGCTGATAGCCTCCGGTGCGCGGCTGGTAGCCGCCTTGTGTGCGTGGGCGGTAGCCTTGGTGCTGCGTGTGGCCCTGCTGCAGTCCGGCTCCGAAGCCCTCGGGGCGGAATCCGCCTTCGTCGCTTGTGCGGTTGGGCGTGCGGTTGCTGCTGTAGGCACGTGTGGAATGGATGCGTGGGCGCTGCGGGCGTGGCTGATGGCCTGCACCGTTGTCGCCTGTTGAACCAGCTGGCTGGTAGCCCTCACGGCTGCTGCTCTCGGTGGTGTTCTCCTGTTTGTTGTCTAATTCTTCTGCCATAATTGTAATGTGGTTTAAAAAATGGATAGCCTCGCGGCTTGTTGTGTTGATTAATTAATTGTTGTATAGGTTTGAAAAAACGTTTACTCTCAAATGCCGGTGTAGTTGCTTGGCGTTATGGCCATCAGCTCCGCCTTTACGCTTGGGCTGACTTGCAAAGACTCGATGAAGTCGTGGATGGTGGCCTCGGTGGGGTGCTGGTTGGTGCGCGTCAAGGCTTTCAGAGCCTCGTAGGGATGCGGATAGCCCTCGCGGCGCAGTATTGTCTGTATGGCTTCGGCCACCACGGCCCATGTCGTGTCGAGGTCGGCCTGCATCTTCTCTTTGTTGAGGATCAGCTTGCGCAGCCCCTTCAGAGTGCTCTGTATGGCTATCAGACTGTGGCCTACGGGCACGCCCACGTTGCGCAGCACGGTGGAGTCGGTCAGGTCGCGCTGCAGCCGGCTGACGGGCAGTTTGGCGGCGAGGAACTGCAGTATGGCGTTGGCCATCAGCAGGTTGCCCTCGCTGTTCTCGTAGTCGATGGGGTTCACCTTGTGTGGCATTGCGCTCGACCCCACCTCGCCCTGCTTGATCTTCTGCTTGAAGTAGTCCATCGAGATGTACATCCAGAAGTCGCGGTCGAGGTCGACGATGATGGTGTTGATGCGGCGCAGGGCGTCGAATATGGCGCCGAGGCAGTCGTAGTTGCTGATTTGCGTGGTCCACTCCTCGCGCTCCAGTCCTAACCGCTCGCGGCAGAACTGTCCCGCCCACTCGCGCCAGTTGATCTCGGGGTAGGCCACGTGGTGGGCGTTGAAGTTGCCGGTGGCCCCGCCAAACTTGCACGTGATGGGGCACTGCTTCAAAGAGTTGAGTTGGGTGGTCAGACGGTAGACGTAGACCATGATTTCCTTGCCAAGACGTGTGGGCGAGGCCGGCTGGCCGTGGGTCTTGGCCAGCATGGGCACGTCCTTCCACTCCTCGGCGTAGGCCTGCAGCTGCTCCACCAGCTCTTCCATCTGCGGATAGTAGACGTCTTCGAGGGCCTCCTTTAGCGAGAGGGGCACGCTGGTGTTGTTGATGTCCTGCGAGGTGAGGCCGAAATGGATGAACTCCTTGTACGGCTCGAATCCCCCGATGCGGTCGAGCTGCTCCTTTATGAAGTATTCCACGGCCTTGACGTCGTGGTTGGTGGTCTGTTCTATTTCCTTGACACGGGCAGCCGACGCCTCGTCGAAGTCCCGGTAGATGGAGCGCAACTCCGTGAAGCGCGACTTGTCGACGGCGGCAAGCTGCGGCAGCGGTATCTCGCAAAGGGCGATGAAGTACTCTATCTCCACACGGACGCGGTAGCGTATGAGCGCATACTCTGAAAAGTAGTCGGCAAGCCTCTCGGTTTTGCCTCTGTAACGGCCATCTATAGGCGAGATGGCGGTCAGCTGGTCAAGCTTCATGATTTCGATGTTTCTGTGAATACCTATTATAATAGGTTGCAAAATTAATAAATAATACTGAGAATAGCCGAAAGAGTTTTGTTTTTTTATGAAAAATCGCTGAAAAGGTGGCAAACGTGTCCTGGCCGATGGATGATTGATGGCCAGAAAAGTGCTCCTCCACAATCGGCAAGTGGCCAGTCGGTGATGCGAAAGAGCCTCTTTGGCGGTCTGAAAGAGCCACTTTTGCAATCGTGCCTCAGCTGTTCCACTTTTCTGTCTCAGCTGTTTCACAATTGTGTCTCAGCTGAGGCAGAAAAGTGGAACAGCTGAGGCAGGATGACAATGGAGCCCATTCCGGCTTGCAATGGGTGTCGATTTGGTTTATATTTGATTCATGTTCTTGAAGTAACGCCGTGTCTTGTTAGTAAATAGGATGCTACACGTAGGGGCATGATTTATCATGCCCGCCATTGCAAAAGTGCGGTGTTTTTCGGGCATGATAATCATGCCCCTACGGTTTTTAGTCTCTTCGAGACTGTTCCTGTCCAATATTTGTGCCAGCCTTTTTCTGTTTTTGCGGATTGTCATTTGTTATAAATTTCCGATGTAAAGAATCTGAGAAAAATAAGGTTCACTTTATTTGTGAATGCCATAAGAAAGTGTTAACTTTGCAACCGAAAGAAAGTTGCAAGATGGAGATAACGTTTGCTGAAGACTATCTGAGCGAACTTTACTATAAGGGCAAGACGCATGACAAGAAGCATCGTTTCCAGCCACAAATAGTAAAGGAATATGTTCATGTCATCGACCTTATGGAGTCTCTTGACTCTACAGAAGACTTATATCGTTTCAACGCTCTTCACTATGAAAAGCTTGTTGGAGACAAGAAAGATAGAGAGTCGGTGAGGGTAAATGACAAATATCGTTTAGAGTTCCGCTCGGAAGTCGTAGGAGGCGAGAGGCGGATTACCATTTGCAACATATTAGAATTGTCCAACCATTATAAATAGGTGATAACGCAATGGCACATTTAGGTTATGGTTTTTATTCGACCCACCCTGGCGAGATAGTAAGTGATGAGCTGGTGGCAAGGGGAATCTCCCAGCGTCGATTTGCTGAGGCCATTGGCATGAGTCCGACGGTTGTCAATGAGATTCTTAAAGGTCATCGCAGCATAACTCCTGCCACAGCTTTGCTGTTTGAGGCGGCTCTTGACATACCTGCCGATTCCCTTGTAAGGCTTCAGGCCAAATACAATATGCAACAGGCACGCAAAGATGCCACTCTGATGGAAAGAATCAAGCACATCGGTCGTGTCGCCGCTGCATTGTGAAAGCCTTGTCGGTGAATAATTAGGGTTCATCCAAATGTCGGATGAGCCTTAGTAAATAGGATGCTACACATAGGGGCATGATTTATCATGCCCGCCATTGCAAAAGTGCGGTGTTTTTCGGACATGATAAATCATGCCCCTACGGTTTGATGTTTACCTATGTTCAGTTTATCTAATCACATCTCGTCCATCTCCACCTCTTTCACTTTCTTGAAGAGGTCGGAGGCGAACACCAAGTCGTTCAACTTTTTGTTGTGCGAGCTGATCACGGTGTCCTTGTTGCCCTGCCATTCCTTCTTGCCGTCGGCGATGAAGATGATGTTCTCTCCGATGCCCATCACCGAGTTCATGTCGTGGGTGTTGATGATTGTTGTGGTGTGGTATTCCTTGGTTATTCCGCTCAGCAGGTCGTCGATGATGAGCGACGTCTTCGGGTCGAGGCCAGAGTTTGGCTCGTCGCAGAAGAGGTATTGCGGGTTCATCACCACAGCCCGGGCAATGGCCACGCGCTTCTGCATGCCGCCCGACAGCTCGCCGGGGTATTTGTTCTCCGCCCCTGTCAGGTTGACGCGCTCTATGCACTCCATGGCGCGGGTGTCGCGCTGCCGCTGGGTCATGGTGGAGAACATGTCGAGCGGGAACCTGACGTTCTCGAGCACCGTCAGCGAGTCGAACAGCGCGGCTCCCTGGAATATCATGCCCATCTCGCGGCGCATCAGAATCTTGTCCTTTTTGCGCATTTTCACGAAGTTGCGGCCATCGTAGAGCACCTCGCCGCTTGTGGGGTCGAGCAGGCCCACTAGCGTGCGCATCAGCACAGTCTTTCCCGCGCCGCTCTGCCCGATGATGAGGTTGGTCTTGCCGTTCTCGAACGTGGCGTTGATGTCGTGGAGCACCTCCTTGGCGCCAAACGATTTGTATAAGTGCTTAACTTCTATCATTGTTGTCAGGAGAGCAGTTGGGTGAGAAACACGTCGCTGAACAGTATCAGCACGCTGGAGCAGACCACAGCGTCGGTCGACGCCTTGCCCACTTCCACCGAGCCGCCGTTGACGGTGTAGCCGAAGTAGGACGACACGCTGCTGATGATGTAGGCGAAGAAGAGGCTCTTCACTATGCTCATGTACATGAACCAAGGGTTGAAGTCGTGCTGCAACCCCGCCGTCAAGTCCTCCGGCGTGAGCACGTGGCCTATGAAGGCGGTGGCGTAGGCTCCGAGTATGCCCGTGAAGCTGCTGAAGATGACGAGGAAGGGCATGATGGTGATGAGTCCGAGCATCTTGGGCAATATCAGGTAGCAAGCCGAGTTGACGCCCATTATCTCCAGTGCGTCGATTTGCTGCGTAACGCGCATCGTGCCAAGCTCTGAAGCAATGTTCGACCCCACCTTGCCGGCCAATATCAAGCACATGATGGAGCTTGAGAACTCGAGCAGCATGATTTCTCGCGTTACGTAGCCCGACACCCAACGGGGCATCCACGGGCTTTGTATGTTGAGCTTCATCTGTATGCATATCACGGCGCCGATGAAGAACGAGATGAGCAGCACGATGCCGATGGAGTCGACGCCAAGCTGCATCATCTCCTTCACATATCGCTTCATGAACATGCGCATGCGCTCCGGGCGGCTGAACGAGCGGCCCATGAGCACCAGATAACTACCGAAAGTGGTAAGCCATTTCTTTATCATACGGCTGCAAAAGTAACCAAAAAGTCTGAAAAACCGATGCCTGATGATTAGTTTTTCGATTTGATGGCACATATTAGACATTATTTTGGTATTTTTGCATCCAAATTACGACAACTATGGCAGACAACGACAATAAAGACACACAGACCACGGGCCGCTCGGTGCTGCGCACGGAGGGACTGGTGAAGCGCTACGGCAACCGCACCGTGGCCAACAACGTGAGCATCAACGTTCGCCAGGGCGAGATAGTGGGGCTGCTGGGGCCAAACGGAGCCGGCAAGACCACATCGTTCTACATGACCACCGGCCTTGTGGTGCCCAACGCCGGCCACGTCTACATTGACGACCACGAAATCACCGACTACCCCGTCTACAAGCGGGCGCGCGCCGGCATAGGCTATCTGCCACAGGAGGCCAGCGTGTTCCGCAAGATGAGCGTGGAGGACAACATACTCTCGGTGCTGCAGATGACGAAGCTGCCGCGCGAGGAGCAGTTGCGCAAGCTGGAGTCGCTCATAGCAGAGTTCCGGTTGACCAAGGTGCGCAAGAACAAGGGCGACCAGCTGTCAGGAGGCGAGCGCCGCCGCTGCGAGATAGCGCGCTGTCTGGCCATCAGCCCCAAGTTCATCATGCTCGACGAGCCTTTCGCCGGCGTCGACCCCATCGCCGTGGAGGACATACAGCACATTGTGTGGCGGCTGAAGTACCGCAACATCGGCATACTCATCACCGACCACAACGTGCAGGAGACGCTCTCCATCACCGACCGCGCCTATCTGCTCTTCGAGGGGCGCATCCTCTTCCAGGGCACGCCGGAGGTGCTGGCCGAGAATCCCGTGGTGCGCAAGAACTATCTGAGCGAGAACTTCGTGCTCAGACGCTTCAAACCCAACAAGGAAGACGAAATGGCGGAGAAAAACGAGGAAATCTGACGCTTTGTTTTGCTCTTAGCGGAATTATTCTTACCTTTGCAAAATTGAAGATTATATATATACCTAACTTACCTAAGAAAAATTCTAACAGATGGACAGAAACATTTTCAGGCTTCATCTGTTGTTGCTTGGGCTGCTGATGGGTGTGGCTGTTGAAGCCAGCGCCACCGGGTCACGGAGCGACAACAGCGTGAGGAAACCGCGCTATCGCGTGGCATGCTGCGACTGGATGCTGCTGAAGCGCCAGAAGCTGGGCGAGTTTCAGCGCAGCCGTGAGGTGGGCGCCGACGGTGTGGAGCTCGACATGGGCCCGCTGGGCAAGCGCGTGCTCTTCGACAACCAGTTGCGCTCGGAGCGGCAGCTCGACAAGTTCCGCGAGGCGTCGCAAAAAAGCGGCATAGCGATATGCTCGATAGCCATGAGCGGATTCTACGCCCAGAACTTCATCACCCGGCCCAACTACAAAGCACTCGTCTACGACTGCCTCAACCTGATGGGCAAGTTCGAGGGCGTCAGGCTGGCCTATCTGCCCCTCGGCGGTTGCGGCAACAAGTGGCAGCAGCCCGGAGCCGACCACGACACGCTGGTGGCGCGGTTGCGGTGGGCTGGCGACGCGGCGGCGTTGCGCGGCATGACGATAGGCATTCGCACTGGTCTGAGCGCAGCCGACGACATCAAGCTGCTCAAGGAGATAGGCAGCCGAGGCATAAAAATCTACTACAGCGTGCAGGACGCCGTGGAGAACCAGCGCGACATAGCCGCCGAGCTGCAGCAGTTAGGTCGAAAGCGCATAGCCCAGATACACATCAGCAACACCGACGGTGTGCATCTGCGCGACGACAAGGCCGTCGACATGCCTGCCATCAAGGCCGCCCTCGACAAGATAGGGTGGGGCGGATGGCTCGTGGTGGAGCGCAGCCGCGACAAGAACCGCGTGCGCGACGTGGTGTTCAACTACAGCGACAACGTGGCCTACCTGAAGCAGACATTCCAATGATCCAACAATAATATAAACCCCAAAATAACCTAATTTGTATATGAGATTATCAAAAAGAACCAATCCGACTCTATGCCGGCACAGCTGGCTGGCACTGTTGTTGCCGGTGGCGTTGATGGCATCGTGCGCCGTCGATGGCTTCGACGATGAGGGCATCGACCAGACACGCGGCGTGCAGCTGCAGTCGCCCGCCGCCGACAGCATCACGGTTACCCCCAACGCCGACGGAACCCAGATGACCATCACTTGGCCCGTTACCTACGGAGCCGGGGGCTATCAGGTGTCGCTCGTCAACGACGCCAACCCCGACGAACCCATCGTCAAGGACTCCATCATCGACGGCAGCCGTGTGGTGCTGCCACGCGAGGAGGACCAGACCTACACGTTCACCATCCTAACCCTTGGCAACATCGAGCTAAACAACACCGCCGCCACTCAGGCCACCACCAAGGCCATCAGCACTTTCTCGGTGGCCTACGCGACCATCCCCGACGGCACCGACCTGGCCCAGTATTTCACCGACAACCCCCTGCCAGAGGAGATGAACTCGGAGGACAAGCCGTTCGACCTGCTGCCCGGTGGCCATTACACCATGACTGGCAGCATACAGCTGCACGGCAACCGCGTAACCTTGCGCTCAACCAACGAGGCCAACCCCGCCACCATCACCATCTCGGGTGAGGCCAGCATCGTCACGCAAGCCGGACTGTTGCTGAAGAACCTCACGCTTGAGTGCGCCGACGCCACCGCGCCGCTCATCATGCTCGACCCCAACCCAAGCGACGAGCTCAAGGACCGCGTGGCCGTGGGCAAGGGCTACTACTACATCACGGAGCCGTTCCGCATGGTCAATGTCAGGGTGAACAACCTGCCCACCGAGGTGATCGACAACAATGGCAAGCAGTACTGCCTGCAGAACTTCCTGATTGACAACTGCGTGTTCCACTTCAACACCGCGTCGGACCAGAGCAACAACACATATTTTAATATGTACACGGGCGGTGGCTGCATCAATACCTTCCAGGCCACAAGCTCCACGTTCTACAACACGTCGGACAACCAGATGCACTACTTCATACGCTACAACAACGCCGGCGGCCCCGACCGTTCGGGCTACAGCGAGGGCGGAGTGACGCTGCGCCAGTGCACCATGTACAATATATGCAAGACCAACCAGATCTGCAACTACGACCGCATGCGCAACCGCTCAATCGTAACGTTCACGCTCGACCGCAACATCATCGTCAACTCGGGCAACAAGCAGTTTGTGCGCCGCTTCATGGGTGGCGGCACCTGGACCGACAGCTCGGTAAAGGACTTCAACCTGAACACCTACGTGATGGATGGCGAGGACGCTTGGACCATGCCCGACAAGGCCGATGACACCACTTGGACCGGCGAGGCACAGTTCGACCGCAGCGGCACCATCCTGAGCGGCGACCCGCAGTTCAGCGACGCGGCCAATGGCGACTTCACCATCAGCGGCAGCGAGCAGCTGGCCAACCAGACTGGCGACCCACGCTGGATAAAGTAACCCTAACACCTAATTACTACAGAAACGATGAAACTACACATAATCAGAACATTGGCCATGGCGGCAGCGCTTGTGCTGACAGCGCCGGCCATGGCACAAGGCCTGCACACCGTTACGGGCAATGTGGTCGACGAGAATGGCGACCCCGTCATCGGCGCCACTGTCAGAGCCGGCAAGGCCGCCACCATCACCGACCTCGACGGCAACTACACCCTCGAAGCCCCGACCAACACACCGCTCACGGTGTCGTATCTCGGCTACAACGACATGACTACCAATGGTGGCCGCATACAACTGAAACCCTCCACGCAAGACCTTGAGGAAGTCGTGGTGGTGGGCTATGGCACACAGAAGAAGGCCCACTTGACTGGTTCGGTGGCCACGGTGCCCATGGACGACATACAAGACCTGTCGTCGGGCGGCCTGGCCTCCACCCTCAGCGGATTGATGAACGGCGTCAGCGTCAGCGGTGGCGACAGCCGGCCTGGCGAGAACGCCACGATAACCATACGCGAGTCCAGCTCGCTCTCTGCCGTGGGTTCTACGGTGCAGCAGCCGCTCTTCGTCATCGACGGCTACATCTATCCCAACGACGTAAAGGTGGGCAACACCTACCAGAACCTTGGCGCTGAGGCGTTCAACAATCTCGACGCCTCTGAGGTGGAGAGCATATCGGTGCTGAAAGACGCCTCGGCAGCCGTCTACGGTGCCCGTGGTGCCAACGGCGTGATCCTCGTCACCACCAAGCGTGGCAAGATGGGCGCACCAGTGGTCAGCTACAGTGGCACGTTCGGCTTCACCGACGAGGTGGCACGCCCGAAGATGCTCAGTGCCTACGACTACGGACGGCTCTACAACGCCGTGAAGGCCGCCGACCCGACCAACACCACGCTCAACCACACCACTGGCCTCTTCCAGGCCGACGAGCTTGAGGCCATGAAGAGTCTCGACTACGACCTGCTCGACAAATACTGGGAGACGGGCTTCACTCAGAAGCACAGCGCCAACGTGAGCGGGGCGAGCGAGCGCGTCAACTATTTCGCCGGCGTGAGCTACTTCACGCAGGACGGCAACCTTGGCCGGCTCGACTACAAGCGTTTCAACTACCGCGCCGGAGTAGACGTGAAGGTGAGCAAATGGCTCGGGGTCAACCTGAGCGTCAGCGGCGACGACGGCAAGCGCAATGAGCCTTACATCAAGGTGGGCGGCTCGGGCACTGAGGACTACAGCCGACTGCTCTTGCGCCCGCGCTATATCCCCGAGTATCTGACGAGTGGCGTGGCTCCAAGTGTCAACGGCCCCGCCAACACCGACACCAACCAGTTGCAGGACTACAGCTTCGACGTGCTGCAGAACAATGGCGACTATTCGAAGAACAAGAACACCAACTTCACCATAAATGGCCGCGTCGACTACGACTTCGGATGGAGCAAACTGCTCAAGGGCTTGAAGCTCAGCTTCACCTACGCCAAGAGCGTCAACAACGACAAGACCAACCAGTATGGCTCCTCCTACACCATCTACCAGATGAAGGAGCGTTTCGGATCGGGCAGCCACCTCTACACACCCTTTGGCGACTACGATGCCGACTACTATTATTCCGACTCCAACCTCAACCCCAAGACCGTGAGCAACGGCGACCAGCTGTCGCGCACGATGACACGCGCCGACAACTACCAGGTGAACTTCACCGCGCAGTATGCCCGCGACTTCGGCAAGCACCATGTGCAGGCCCTCTTCTCGTGGGAGCGCAGCGAGGCTGAGAGTGAGTATCTGACGGGACAGGTTACCAAGCCCACCGAGTACACCACCGGCCAGAGCAACTCCGTGGAGGACGGTTCTGAGCAGGCCACCGTGTTCACGCGCTATGAGAGTGGCGACATGAGCTACATCGGCCGCGTCAACTATGCCTACGCCGACCGCTACCTCTTCGAGGCTCTTGTGCGTGCCGACGCATCGACCAAGTTCCGTCCCGGCAAGCGTTGGGGCACGTTCCCGGCATTCAGCGCGGGTTGGGTCATCAGCGAGGAGTCGTGGTTTCACGACAACATCAAGTGGATCGACTTCCTCAAACTGCGCGGCGGTTTCGGCGTAACGGGTCGCGACAACACCTACGCCTGGCAGTGGCAGCAAGTCTACGCCCAGGACAAGAACCGCGGCATCGTGCTCGGCGACAATAGCGTCTCAGCCGGCAACCGCATCACCATCAACAAGAACAACTCCGCCGTCAACCGCGACGTTACGTGGGACAAGTCGTACAAGTTCAACTTCGGCATCGACGCCCGCTTCCTGCGCCAGCGTCTCTCCGTGACGTTCGACTACTACCGCGTGTGGAACCGCGACATGCTGATGAACTTGGTGCAGAACGTCGATTTCACCATCGGCACGCAGAGCGCCGCCATGAACCTCGGCGAGATGGACAACTGGGGCTATGAGCTCTCGCTAACTTGGCGCGACCGCATAGGCAAGGACTTCAGCTACCACATCGGCATCAACACGGGCTACAGCGACAACAAGGTGCTCAACATGGACTTCGCCACCGCCGACGTCTACAAGACCATACAGCGTGGCGGCCGCACCGACATCGGCACCTGGGGGCTGCAGTGCCTCGGCATGTTCCGCACGTTCCAGGAGATCGACGAGTACTTCGACAAGAACCACATCACCAGCTATCTCGGCCTGACCAAGGACCAGATGCGTCCGGGCATGCTCATCTATAAGGACGTGCGCGGCACCAACGGCGTGGGCGGTCCCGACGGCATCATCAGCACCGCCGACGACGAGGTGGAACTCTCGCACCGCGGCAACATCTACGGCTTCACCATGAACGCCGGAGCCGACTGGAAGGGCCTTTCGCTCACACTGCAGTTCCGGGCATCGTGGGGCGGCTACACCTGCCTGCCCGGTTCGTCGATCAAGTGGTCGAACCCTGAGTTCCAGAGCATGCCTTCGTTCTGGAACCCCGACGACATGTTTGTCTACGAGGACATCTACGACGGCAGCGGCAACCTCATCATGGCGCAGAACCGCAACGCCGCGCTGCCCAACCTGGCCTACAGCGTCAACTCTGAGGCCTCCACGTTCTGGCGCGTCAGCTCGGCCACCGTCCAGCTCACACGCCTCACGCTCGCCTACAGCCTGCCCAAGGCTTGGGTGCGCGCCATCGGGCTGCAGAACATACGCCTCAACCTGACCGGGCAGAACCTCATCAACTTCTACAACCCCTATCCCGACCATTTCATGAACCCCATGGCCGGCACCTACGGCAGCTACCCCAACTTGCGCAAGTTCACACTGGGCGTCAACGTAACATTCTGATGACTTTTTTAAACACACACAACGACGATGAAACTTTCAGTTAAATATATAGGTATCGGTCTTGTGGCCGCGGTGGGGCTCTCCGCTTGCAGCGACAGCTTCCTCGACGACAAGAAGAACTACGACAACGTCTCGCCCGAGGTCTACAACTATGAGGCGGGAGTGCAAGCCCGACTCAACGACATCTACTCCTGGAGCCTCCCCGACGTCAACAACGGCGGCGGATGGCAATGTCCGTCGGTGGGCACCAACGACGACTTCAGCGGCTCCACCGAGGAGTACAGCGGGCTGACCCTCTTCCTCGACCCCACCAAGGAGCGCACTGCCGACGGCGGCAACCAGATAACCGACTGGATAGAGGGCAACAAAACCAACATCCAGGCCTCGGTCTATGGCCGCATACGCAACATCAACGACTTCATAGCTGGCGTCGAGGGCGGCACATGCTCGCAGGAAGTGAAGGACAAGGCCCTCGGCCAAGCCCACTTCTTCCGCGCCTGGGTCTACTATCTGCTCTTCCGCATGTATGGCGGCGTGCCAGTAGTAACCGAGACGCAAGACCCAGTGGAGGGCACTTACAACCCGCGCCAGACGGCCAAATATGTCAAGGACTTCATACTCTCTGAACTCGACCAAAGCGCGCGCCTCTTGGCTCCTTATACGATGAATGGCGGGTGGAGCGCCGACAACTTCGGTCGCGTGACCACCGGCACAGCCCTCGCTCTGAAGGGCCGTGTGCTGCTGCTGTGGGCAAGCCCGCTCTTCAACCGTGCCAACGACGAGAGCCGCTGGCAGAGCGCCTACAACACCATGAGAGCCGAGAAGGACTCCATCGACGCCTGCGGCTACCACCTGTTCCAGACCACGAGCAACGTCAACGGCTCCGACTTCGCCCTGCAGTTCCTGCAGTCGGGCAGCAACCCCGAGGCCGTGTTCGTAACGCTCTACAACACCAAGGCCACTGGCGAGGGCGGTGGACTGGGCGACCAGGACAAAAACTCGTCGTGGGAGCGGTGGGTGCGCCCGCGCAACACCACCGGCTCAGGCCTCAATGCGTCGGCCATGCTCGTCGACCTCTTCCCAATGGAGGACGGCAAACTGCCCGCCGGCACTGGCACCTACACCAAGCTTGAGACCTCAAACGATGTCTACGACAGCGACGTGCCCTTCGTCAACCGCGACCCGCGCTTCTACCGCACGTTCGCGTTCCCCGGTTTCCGTTGGGCATACAACGGCACTGGCGCCAGCACCGTCAACAGCGACTATCCCGACGACGGCGCCAACTACACGCTGTGGAACTACTGCTGGTTTACGGCGGCCGACGCACGCGACGACATAGAGAGCTCTGACAACTACTTCGCCGACGGACTGCTCAACTCGGGCCGCTCGGGCGTCTACGTGCGCAAGCGCAGCGACGACTACGATGTCAACTCGAGTCCGCTCTACACCTTTGTGGCCACCTACACCAGTGGCGGTTTCTCCCACTCGGGCCAGCAATACATGGAGATACGCTATGCCGAGGTGCTGCTCAATCTGGCTGAGGCCGCCTGTGGGGCCGGCCAGCTCTCTGAGGCAGTGGGCTATCTGCAGCAGATACGCGCCCGCGCCGGCTACACTGCTGAGAACAACTACGGACTGCAGACCAATCTGACCTCCGACCAGGCCACCTGCATGAGCGCCATACTCTATGAGCGGCAGGTGGAGTTCGCCTACGAGGGCAAGCGCTATGAGGACATGCACCGCTGGCTGCTCTTCGACGGCGGAGCCAACTTCGGTCAGGTGGCCAACGCGCCGTCGTCGTGGCTGCTGACGGGCTGGGGCGGCAACACCTGCACGTGGCTCGGAGTGAAGCCACTCAACGGACAGAGGCGCGAGAACATGGTGTTCCGCGTCAGCAACGACTTCAGCAACGGCCTCGGTGGCGTGACCACGGCCAGCGACCCGCTTATCAACGAGACGCGCCCGGCGGGAGTCGATTTCCGGCAGAGCGACATCAAGACTCAGCTCTCCACCCTCGCCACGTGGTACAAGAGCCACCTGGTGCGCAAGACGCAGAAGGGCGACGGCTACGATTCGAGCCACCAGCCCTACTACATCCATTATTACCCGACCTACTATCTGCTCGGCTTCCCGAAGAAGGTTACCGACGATTCGCCACAGCTTGAGCAGACTATAGGATGGACCGACGCCACCACAGGCCAGGCCGGAGCGTTCGACCCATTGGCCGAATAAGCAGTCTCTAATCGCCACAAGCAAAGGGGCACGGAAGTCTTCGAGGCTTCCCGTGCCCCTTTTCTCGTCCTCCCGTTGGGGTGGTGCTGAAGTTCAGGTACCGCTTTTTTACATCGTATGTCAATTGTTAGCCAATCGACTAGCAGTTGT